>JAYTLK010000159.1:0-6275 GCA_043729515.1 Herminiimonas sp. | reverse complement strand
GAAAAACTTACGTAACGTATCTGCTCTTTTGCTGTGCGGGCTGGCTGCTTACCGATTTCCAATCGGGCTTTCCCCAGACATTCGTCGACCCAGCGCATTTGGCCAGCGAATGCGCCATGCCATGCACTTGCACGGGACTTGATTGTCTATTGCTGCGCGCGCGTCTTATAATTCTGACATTACTGTAATGTGTCGACAAAGCGCGCATACGCGCCACGAGGCTGGCGCGAAGCGTACCCGGCGACGCCGGCCAACACAGGCATCCGTCGCGCCACCGCCTGCCGGTGACACTGACAGCGCAGGCCTGCTCTGCCAATTCAACCCTCACTCCACTTTCCTGCGAAAGCGTCGCTCCGTTGATCCATTCTTTTTTATCCTCGACCGCCATGCTGCAGGCAGCCCTGACATCGGTCAGCATCGCGCTTGCCACCAAGCGGCAATGCCTTCGTGACCATCGCGCCATCGTCATCACGGCGTTGTTACTGGCTGGCGCACCGGGCTGGGCACAAGCGTTTGATTTTGAGGATGTCGTCCTGCGTGCCAGACGGCTGGCCGCCGCGCCCTATGCGCCGCCCCAGAAAAACCTGTCCAACGTGATCGCCGGGCTCGATTACGACCAGTACCGCGACATCCGTTTCGATCCGGCCAAAGCCACCTGGCGCGACCAGAAACTGCCGTTCGAGCTTGCCTATTTCCACCAGGGCCGCACGTTCAATTCGCCGGTTCACATTTTTGAAGTGCAGGGGAAAGTGGTGCGGGAGATTCGCTTCGACCCGGCCAGTTTCAACTATGGCGCCAACACCCTGTCAAAAAATGATCTGGCCGGCCTGGGGTTCGCCGGATTCCGGGTGCACTACCCGGTCAACACGCCACGCTATAAAGATGAAATCCTGACCTTTTTGGGGGCAAGCTATTTCCGGGCAGTCGGCAAAGGGCAATTGTATGGCCTGTCCTCGCGTGGGCTGGCGGTCGACACTGCGCTCAGTTCGGGCGAGGAGTTTCCGTACTTCACCGATTTCTGGGTCGAGCGGCCAAGCGCGACCGACAAGAACCTGACGATCTATGCGCTTCTGAATTCGCCGCGGGTGGCCGGCGCCTACCGCATGACGGTGCGTCCCGGCGTGGATACCGTCATTGACATCAAGATGCAACTGCACGTGCGGGCCAACATCACCAAGCTCGGCATCGCACCGCTGACGAGCATGTATTTTTTTGGAGAAAACCAGCGCGCGCAAGTCGAGGATTATCGGCCCGAGGTGCATGACTCCGATGGTCTGTCGATTCACTCAGGCACCGGAGAGTGGCTGTGGCGGCCATTGGTGGACCCGAAACGCCTGCTGGTGACGTCCTACGGCCTGACCAATCCGGTCGGCTTCGGTCTCATGCAACGCGACCGCCGCTTCGCCAGCTATGAAGACACCGAGGCGCGCTATGAACAACGGCCGAGCCTGTGGGTCGAACCGAAGGGCAACTGGGGCGCCGGCCGCGTCGAGCTGATCCAGATACCGACGCCGGATGAAACCAACGACAACATTGTCGCCTTCTGGGTGCCGGCTTCGCCTCCGCGGGTGGGCGTTCCGTTCGACATGGAATATCGGTTGCTCTGGCAAAAGGAAAGTGAACAGCGGCCACCTTTGTCATGGGTCGCGCAGACCAGGCGCGGTCATGGCTGGCAAAAGAAACCCGATGACAGCATCGCCATGCTGGTCGATTTCGAAGGTCCGGCCTTGAAGGCGCTCGGACCCGAGGACAAGGTCCGCGCCGTCGTCTCGGCCGATGCGAACGGCACGATCCTGGAGACGAACACGATCAGGAATGAACCCGGCAATGGCTGGCGCATGACGGTGCGCCTGCGACGCAAGGACGACAAGCTGCCGGTGGAACTGCGCGGCTATCTCAACAACGGCAACAATACCCTCTCTGAAACATGGAGCTACATCCTCCCGCCGGAATAGGTGACGCCGGTGGTGCGACGGCGCCGACGGGCGCGCACCAAATGGCGATTCCCGGGGCAATCCACGCGGCGACGCTGTCGACGATGTCGCCGCCATTTCCAGATTCGGCACTGCCGCCAGCGCTGCCGTCGTTGCCCGAGCCGCTGCCCCTGTCGCCACCACTGTGCCGCGGGGCAATGGTGCCGACGCCCTGGGGCAACCTCAACCCGGTACGGCGTCTCCTGCAGAACCGGCCGCATCGGCGTCGCCATGCACCGCAATCTAACATCGCCGGATCGGGATCGACGGCGTATGCGCCCGGCATCGCTGCGCCGGCCGCGCCGATGGACATCGTCGATGGCCCCGATCCGCTAGGCGGCTGGCAGCGCCTGGGCAACCTGCGCCGGATCACGCTGCTGCTGCTGATGCTGGGCCAGACGGCCTATGGCACGTTCACGATGGCCAAGGTGCTGCCGTACCAGGGCACGGCGCCGATCGAAATCCTGCTGCTGACGATGTTCGCCATCCTGTTCTGCTGGATCTCGGCCGGATTCTGGACCGCCTTGGCGGGGTTTCTGGTGCTGCTGCGCGGACGCGATGCGTTCTCGATTGCGCGGGACCTGGCGCATGCGCCGCCGCTGCCGGCCGATGCCAGGACTGCGATCGTCATGCCGATTTGTAACGAGGATGTGAACCGTGTCTACGCCGGCCTGCGGGCAACCTATGGATCGATCCAGGCCAGCGCCGGCGCTGGCCACTTCGATTTTTTCATCCTGAGCGACAGCAACCAGAGCGATGTGCGGGCCGCCGAGATGTCGGCTTGGGAGCAGCTGTGCCGGGAAGTTGGCGGCTTCGGACGCATTTTCTATCGGCATCGCAAGCGGCGGGTCAAGCGCAAGAGCGGCAACCTCGATGATTTCTGCCGTCGGTGGGGCAAGCTGTATCGGTACATGATCGTGCTCGATGCCGACAGCGTGATGAGCGGGGAGTGCGTCACCAGCATGGTGCGCCTGATGGAAGGCAATCCGAGCGCCGGAATCATCCAGACTTCGCCGGTGGCCGCCGGGCGCGATACCTTGTATGCCCGCATCCAGCAGTTTTCGACGCGGGTCTACGGGCCGCTGTTCACGGCCGGCCTGCATTACTGGCAGCTCGGTGAATCGCATTACTGGGGGCATAACGCCATCATCCGGATCGCACCGTTCATGCGCCATTGCGCCTTGTCCGCGCTGCCCGGCGAGGGATCGTTGGCCGGTGAAATCCTCTCCCATGATTTCGTCGAGGCCGCCCTGATGCGCCGTGCCGGTTGGGCAGTGTGGATCGCCTACGACCTGCCGGGCAGCTACGAGGAAATGCCGTCGAGCCTCCTGGAAGAACTCAAGCGCGACCGCCGCTGGTGCCATGGCAACCTGATGAATTTCCGGCTGTTCATGGCGCGCGGGATGCACCGGGTACACCGCGCGGTCTTCGCCACCGGCGTGATGGCGTATCTGTCGGCGCCGTTGTGGCTGGCGTTTCTGATAGTCTCCACGGCATTGCTGGCCTTGCAGTCACTGATCGACCCGACTTATTTCGTGCAGCCGCGCCAGCTTTTTCCGATCTGGCCACAGTGGCATCCGGAAAAGGCACTGGCATTGTTTTCCGCGACAGCCACGCTGCTGTTTCTACCAAAGATCCTGGGCGTGTTGCTGGTAATCGGGCGCGGTGCGCGTAATTTCGGTGGCGTCCTGCCGGTGATACTGAGCATGCTGGGCGAGATGGTGTTTTCGATGCTGCTGGCGCCGGTGCGGATGATGTTTCATACCCGCTTCGTGATCGCGGCCTTTTTCGGGTTGGCCCTGCACTGGAAGTCGCCGCCGCGCGGAGATGCAGAGACGCATTTGCAGGAAGCCCTGGGCAAGCACGGTGGCGACATGCTGCTGGGCCTGGCATGGGCGGCTGGCGTCTATGCCCTCAATCCAGCGTTTCTGCCGTGGCTGCTGCCGATTGCCGGCGGCCTGATGTTGTCGGCGCCGCTGTCGATCCTCTCCAGCCGGGTGGCGCTCGGCCGCCGGTGCCGGGTGGCACGTCTGTTCGTGATACCGGAGGAAGTACAAGCGCCGGCGGAACTGGCGGAGACCGCGCGCCTGACGGCGATCGCTGCACCGTTGCCGGGTTTCGTGGACGCGGTGCTCGATGCACGCTTGAATCGCCTGGTGCAGGCCGGCGGACGCCACGGCGCCCATCCACGCCTGCTCGATGCGCTGACGCAGGTCTTCGCCAGCACCGGCCCGAGCGGCTTGTCGGAAGCGCAGAAAAACGCGTTACTCGATGATGCCGTCAGGATGGCGCATCTGCACCAGCAAGTGGTCAGTGCGCCGTCGATGCGGGCCCGCTGGGAGCGAACGAATTAACGAAACAATTCGACTCTGACCCCAATTGCGCTGACCCCAATTGCGGAGTCATGAAAAAGCCCCGGAATTTCGGGGCTTTTCGGTCGCGGCCTGCTTCAGGCAGCAGCCTTGACTTTCAACCGCCATGCATGTAGCAACGGTTCGGTATAGCCGCTCGGCTGCGCGAGTCCCTCGAACACCAGGTCGCGCGCCGCCTTGTACGCCATCGACGTCTCGATATTCCCGGCCATTGGTTTGTACAATGCATCCCCGGCGTTTTGCCCGTCGACCACCTTCGCCATGCGCTGCAGGGTCTCGTCGACCTGTGCCGGTGTGACGACGCCGTGCAGCAGCCAGTTGGCGATATGCTGGCTCGAGATACGAAGCGTTGCGCGGTCTTCCATCAGGCCGACATTGTGAATGTCCGGCACCTTCGAGCAACCGACGCCCTGGTCGATCCAGCGCACCACGTAACCCAGAATGCCCTGGGCATTGTTGTCGAGCTCCTGCTGCAGTTCTGCAGGCGTCCAGCGGGCTTCGGTCACCACTGGAATCTGCAGCAACTCATTCAACAGGCGATCGAGTTCTGACGCAGTGTCCGTCTGTTCCAGGTCTTGCTGGATCTGCGCCACGTTGACCTGATGGTAGTGCAGTGCATGCAGCGTGGCCGCAGTCGGGGAGGGTACCCAGGCGGTATTGGCGCCGGCCTTCGGATGCACGATCTTTTGCTGCAGCATGGCAGCCATCAGGTCCGGCATGGCCCACATTCCCTTGCCGATCTGGGCGCGGCCGCGCAGACCCGTTGCCAGGCCCGCCAGCACGTTGCTCTTTTCATAGGCGGTCAGCCAGGTGCTGGTCTTCATGTCGCCCTTGCGCATCATCGGGCCGGCATGCATGGCGGTATGCATTTCGTCGCCGGTGCGGTCCAGAAAACCGGTGTTGATGAAGGCGACGCGGGAACCGGCCTCGGCAATGCAGGCCCTCAGGTTCACACTGGTGCGGCGCTCCTCGTCCATGATGCCCAGCTTGACGGTATTGGCCGGCAGGTTCAGCAGCGTCTCGACGCGGCCGAACAGTTCGCTGGCGAAGGCCACTTCGGCCGGACCATGCATCTTCGGCTTGACGATGTAGACCGATCCGGTGCGCGAGTTGCCGATCTCCTGGCCCTGACGGCGCTTCAGGTCATGCAAGGCGATGGTGACGGTCACGACCGCATCGAGAATGCCCTCAAAAATTTCCTTGCCGTGCTCGTCCAGGATCGCCGGGTTGGTCATCAGATGGCCGACGTTACGCAAAAACAGGAGGGAGCGCCCGTGCAGGGTGACCACGCCGTCCTTCGCATCGACAGCGCCCACGCCAGCCGTGTAACGCCGGTCGGCATTCAAGCTGCGGGTAAAACTCTTGCCACCCTTGGTGACGTTCTCGACGAGGGTCGCCTGCAGGATGCCGAGCCAGTTGTCATATGCCAAGACCTTGTCATCCGCATCGACGACCGTCACCGAATCTTCCAGGTCGAGAATGGTCGACAACGCTGCTTCGATCACCAGGTCGGCCACGCCTGCCGGATCATCCTTGCCGATGCCCTTGTTGCGGTCGATCTGGATCTCGATGTGGAGGCCGTTGTTGCGCAGCAGAACGGCGCTCGGCGCGGCTGCATCGCCCTGATGGCCGACGAACTTGCCTTCCTCGGCCAGGCCACTGGACTTGCCGTCGGTAAAGGCCACGACCAGCTTGCCGCCTTCAACCCGATAGGCTGTCGCATCCTTGTGCGAGCCGGTGGCCAGGGGTGCTGCCTGGTCCAGGAAATTGCGGGCGAATTCGACCACCTTCGCGCCGCGGATCTTGTTGTAGCTCTCGCCATTGGCGCCGACCTTGGTCGCGCCGTCAGTCTCGGCGATTGCATCGGTGCCATACAGGGCGTCGTAGAGCGATCCCCAGCGCGCATTGGCGGCGTTCAAGGAATACCGGG
>JAYTLK010000158.1:0-29360 GCA_043729515.1 Herminiimonas sp. | reverse complement strand
TTTATCTCTTACGGGCGATCGTTAGCGATTTGGCCACTACAGTCTATGCTGCAGGTGATAATTGGTCAAAATGCATGAACAAAATTGACATGTTTTCGATCGGTAGGAAATCGGATAGTGGGGATGGTATTCTTGATAAAAAATTTTCCGCGCAAATTGAAAGTTATTGCGTAGTGTGCTGTAGATTTTGCTCCAACTTTGTTGCTCGTTAAGGCACTCGCAAGCCAAGGGTAAGATTTCTTTGGCTTAGCAGGGTGCCATTTGCAAATTTTTAATAGTTGTCGTAAAGAATATAATCTTATGTTCAGTATTGGTCTAGTAGTGCCTAACAATACCGACGCTGTTTAGAGCGCCTGACAATACCGACGCTGGTTAAACAAATGTGGCCTGTACTGGTCGAAGCAAGATGATCGTTTTCCTGGTGCGACATCATGGCAAAGCCAATCCTTCCAGATGAACTCTGGACCATCATCGAACCCCTGATTCCCGTTCATACGCCGTCGCCCAAAGGCGGGCGCCCGCGACTGGATAATCGTGCAACACTAACCGGCATTCTGTTCGTGCTGCGCACAGGCCTTCTCTGGGAGTACCTGCCACAGGAACTGGGGTGTGGTTCTGGAATGAGATGCTGACGAAGGCTTCGCGACTGGCAACAGGCCGGACTTTGGCAACAGTTGCATGACGCGATGCTTCAGCGATTGCGGGAATACGATCAGATCGAAATGGGAGCGCGCCAGTAATGACTCTGCCAGCGTGCCATCCCCCCCCCCCGGGGACAGCGAAAATGGCCCAAACCCTACCGATTGCGGCAAGCTCGGTTGCAAGCATCACGTCATTGTCGACCAGCGGGGGCTGCCGCTGGTGGCCCGGATATCGGGTGCCAGTGTCCATGACTCGTACATGCTGCAACCGCTGCTCATGGCACTGCCAGCGGTAACCGGTCCGGCAGGACGGCCGCGCCAGCACCCTGAAAACTTCATGCTGACAAGGGTTATGACGACCGGTGCTACCGTATCTGGCTTCGCAGCCGTGGGGTCGCCCCGCGGATCGCCCGGCACGGTGTCGAATCAGTCAACGCCTTGGGAAGTTGCGCTGGGTTGGCGAACGAACGCTCGGATGGCTGCACCGTTTCTGCAGGCTGCGCATTCGATACGAACGACATGGCGATATCCATCAGGCATTCCTCTCGCCCGCTCGTTCGGTTATCTGTCTGCGGTTCATTGCACGGTTTTGTCAGGCGGTCCAAAGCATAGGGAGAACACCATCCACGAACCGCTCTGCTCACAGGTCCGCGCCAGCGTGACAAACATATGATGCCCGCGTCCATGGCCCATCTATGCGCCAGCACGCCGGCCAAGCCCTGGTTGCTCAAATGCCGCGCAAGTCCCGTGTTGAAATTGACGCGCGTCCGCCCCCACAAACGTCGGACCGTACTTGCATCGGGTTCTTCGTGGTGATGCCGAAACACCACAGGCGCCGACTGAAACAAGGCGATTGCCCGCCCGACGTGGACGGCCAGGACGACATCATTGGTCGCATTCAGTACCAGGGATCAGGTTCCTAAACGGCGCCATTTAATCGCGGCTTTGGCAATGTCTGCATCAGCAGCAGCCTGCAACCCGAAATCATCAATAGCGAAAGTAAGAAAGTTTGCGCTCAGGGCTTGCGAAAGACGATCGCATGCTGCATCGGCAGCGATTCGATGCTGCGTTCCCACTTCAGACCATGCGCCGTGGCTTCACGTCGCACCTGCGCTTGACTCATCTTGTGCAGCGGCTTGATGGCGACCGCCGGATCCTCGGCCCGATATTCGACGAAGACAACGCGCCCGCCCGGCTTCAGGGCGCCGACGATGCTCTCGAGGATCTCCGAGGGATAGGCGAGCTCGTGGTAGACGTCGACCATGATCGCCAGGTCGATGCTGACCGGCGGCAACCTGACGGTGGTTTCACTGCCGAGCACCGAGACCACGTTGCGCACGCCCCGTTTTGCCATCTGGCTGTCGAGCAAGCTGATCATTTCCGGCTGCACGTCGACTGCATACACGCGTCCGCCGGGCCCGACCTGTTTCGCCAGCTGCCAGGTGTAGTAGCCGGTGCCGGCGCCGATGTCGGCCACCGTCATGCCGGATGCTAATGCAAGTTCCCGCAGCAGCAATTCCGGCCGCTCCTCACGTGCGCGGCTTTCGCGCTCAAGCCATTGAGCGCCTTCCCATCCCATCACGCCGGCGATCTCGCGGCCCATGTAGCGCTTGCCGATGCCATCCGGGCTGGGTACGCTGCGTTCATAGCGCGTCTCAGCCACTACCTGTGCCATGGCATCAACACTGCCGCCTGGCAGCGACAGCGCCCACAGGCAGGCCAGCAGGATCGGTAGCTTACGGCTGGTGTGGCGGGTGCGGTACATGATCGGTATCCGTAAAAAGTCGCTGCCTGCAATAACGCCGGCTTGCTTGCCGTGGAATGCCAATGTGCAGTGTAGCGGCGTTGGCTGCCCGACGTACATTGGCCGCACCAGAATCCCGTTCATCAGAAGTGCTCCGAGAAACCTCGGCCTTGCGGCCGCTGCCGCTGAGCAGCGTCAGAAATTCGGCGTAGAAGCCGCCTTGTTCGTTACCCAGCGTGTAGTGCGCGACCGGTGGCCTGAGCTCGCCGGTCAGCTGCTCGGTAAAGCCATGGCTTTCAAGCGCGGTCTTGATATCGCCTTCGATGACGGCATCGCTGGCGAAGGCCAGGTCCGTGTCGCGGGTAAAAACCGGCTCGTATTCGAGCTGGTTGGCGCGTGGAGAGAACTGGTGGATTCGATGTGCCCACCCGCCGACGAAAACGCGTTGCCCGCGCCACGGTTCGAGTGCGTCGACTAGCTTGGCTAGCGTGTCAAGATCGTTTACGTGGTTCAAGCCCCCAGTTGGATATTGCAGCCATGCTATCGGCATGCAACAAGCCTTAGGCCCGCTCGTTAGGTGCTGGACGCATACGGACAGTGTCAGAAGGTGGCGACGAATTGGAGCAACTGCAGGTTTGGGCAAGACGGCCCAAGACGGCGCAGGGATTTGCTCTGCGTCCGCGCATCATTCTTGCCTGTGCTGAGGGTTGCGCAAACAAGGCTGTTGCCATGCGCCTCAATATTACGAAGCAGACTGCCAGCAAGTGGCGCGGGCGATTTTTGAAACTACGCCTCAATGGATTGGTGGACGCTCCGCGCTCGGGCGCCCCGCGAACGGTCGATCACGCACGGGTGGATGCCGTCATTGCCACGACCCTGGAGACGCAGCCGATGAACGCGACTTACTGGAGCACGCGCATGATGGCAAAGGAGGCGAAACTCTCGCAAACCGCAGTCAGCAGGGTCTGGCGCGCGTTCGGCCTGCAGCCGCATCATCGGGAAACGTTCAAGCTGTCCACCGATCCGTTGTTCGTTGAAATGACCCGTAACACCGACGGCCTGCATGTCGATCCTTCGCTCACGGCAATGGTCCGTGCGGCATCCCCGCTTCCATGTTCACTTCACGCCGACATCGGCATCGTGGCTCAATCAAGTCGAGCGCTGGTTTGCCACCTTGACTGAAAAATGGATACGCCGTGGAACGCATCGCTCCACAAGAGCATTGGAAGATGCCATACGCGATTACGTCAAAAAAATAACGCCGAACCTGAATCGTTTGTATGGACCAAATCGGCTGATGCGATTCTGGCAAGCGTTGAGCGATTTTGTCTGCGAATTTGTAACTCCAGACACTAGGAAATCGTGTTTGCCGGCCCCGTCGTCGAGTGGTCCAGGCAAATCATCTGGTACATCACTTCATCAGAACGCTGTTACGACATCGGTGGATTGACGATCCTTTTCCGGGCTGCCTGCATCCTGATGTGGCCCCGTGACGATCACCGATCACGGCGCGTCAACACCACGTCAATGACAACTGGCGCGACCTTTTGTTTGTGCAAGAAAGCTGCGGCTGCGACATCGCCCAGCATTTCCTGCAAAGCCAGCCCCTGACTGACGGCGACGCGGCTGTGATTGTCGATCCGTCGATTGATGCGCGGGGGAGGTCCCTTGTCCATGTATGTTCCGATCAGAAGATTGGTTCCGCCGCAATCGGCAAGCGATCGCGCAGTTGGGTCCGCGTTCGTGCCACCATCTTGCGCCAAATCGCACGAACGAGGTCGCCGATTTTCGATCGGTATCAAAAAAATTTCGATACTTGCCGTAGCGGCATGCATCGCGCCGGATGAGACCACGGTAGGCTGAGTTGGCGCATGCAACCCGATCACGCGAAGTGCCTGCTGCATCAGTTCCTACGATTTACCACCAGACTCAGCCGGGCACTTGCTCGGGCTGCAATTGAATGGCGTCGTCGAAAGCGTGGCTTTACATGTTGGACAGGGTGATTGTTGCGGCGACCACGCTTGGCCACCATGCCCTTGTTGCAGGAAAAGAGCGCCCTGGAACGCGCGGTTATTTCCGATCGCAGACGCCGTTCAAAAAGCCCTGCGCAATGTACCAGTGAGTCGCACCGTCGATAAACACCGACAACACCTCGACCGTCCCCTCCGACAAGGTGACCAGCTCCTGCGCGACTGCCCGAATATCCAGATCATCGGCATTGAGCCCCGCACGGATACAGCCGCCGCGCTCGCGCAGCTGTTCGCTAGCCATTGACACCACCGCATCGGCACGGCCGAACCCGTTCGCCCGTATCAATGCCACGGCTGCCGCAGCGCCTGACTCGCAAAACTCGGCTGCAGGCGTGGCGACGATACAGGCTGCAAGAACAGAATTCGACAACAGCAGCATGACTGCTGCCCCAATGAAAATCCGGCAACGACACATTGCTTTTCTCCGCCGATGGCACGTGGGTCCGCTTTTTGAACGACAGTCACTATCTTTCATTACCAACCGCAATTCCTAACCCCGCATATAAATTTCAATCACATGCCACAATGTAACAACCTTGATACATGGTATTCTTTCGTCATCGTTCGAATAAAATAAAAAAGAAGAGACATGGTTGCAGTCTGTCTAACCATCGACGTGGAATGCTCCATCGGCGGCGCGTTCGCGAACCGGCATCTCATTCCGCAAATCGACGCGCCGGTCTGGTGCCGAATCAATGGAAAATCCCATGGACTCGGCTTCATTCTCGACACATTGGCCCGGCATCGGCTGATTGCGACGTTTTTCGTCGAGACCAATCATGTCCACCATTTTGGCCTTGCGCCAATGCAGGTGGCAATCGACCAGATCGTCGCTGGCGGGCACGCCATTGAACTGCATGCGCATCCATGCTGGTCGGTATTTCAATATCCTGACTGGCGCGATCGCTGTTCCAGTCCACAGCTGGATAATTTTGCGGCAATTACCCAGGCAAATGCGGTGGAGGTCATCCAGGCAGGCATTGCGGCATTCGAACACTGGAATCTGCCCAGGCCAACTGTCTTCAGAAGCGGAAACCTGGAGCATGAGGCCCATTTGTATGATGCCCTCGCCCATTGCGAGATACCCTACAGTTCAAGCATTGGGTTGGGAATCTGCAGTAGCGGAAAATCGCAGTACCGCTTGTTCAGTGGCCAGCATCGGCTACGGCACACGACCGAAATTCCAATCACCAGTTTCGAAGATTGGGCGATCGTCGGCAAGCGGCGTCTCAAAAGTCTGACGATCGCCGGGACCACGTTTTCCGAAACTGTCAGCCTACTTTTCTCGGCTGAACGACAGGCCGTCTCGACCATCGTTTTATTGACGCACCCGTTCGAATTCGTTCATAAAAAAGACGTCCGTTACTCCAATCTTCGTCCGAACCAGACCAATCAACTCCGGTTCAAAAAGCTGTGCGCGTTTCTGGACGAACATCGATCGACCTTTCCCGCCGTTACCGTTGCGCGGGCAGCAGTGGAGGCAGACGACGCGCTGTTGAACAGGAATGTCGTTTTGCGCACGTCTTTCATCCAAAGCCTCGGGCGCAGGGTGTCAAACCAGGTCGATACACGGCTCGGCATGTTGTCGACGGCTTTTAATTAACATCTCCAGGCTCGCCGTTGCCAGACGATGCATTACTGGGACCGGCAAAAAATCGTTGCCGTCAGGCGTGACCCACCCGCTGCGCGAGTTAATTACAGCACCATTGATGCTACAGAAAACCGAGGTTGCGGCTGCCGATGTTGTAGTTCACGAGGTTCGGCAGCAAGCTCAGCAAATCCGTGTCCGACGCGCCCATCCATTTTCCGAGCGTCGCGGCGTATTGATCGACCGAGGTGGTCGGCAATAACCGGCCTTGCCCGACATCATCGGGCCCATTATTGGCAACCGCCGGTGGTACTCCGTAATAACGCCCGCCGAGCACTGCACCGCCAAGCATGAAATGCATGCTGCCCCAGCCGTGATCCGATCCGTCGTTATTGCCGCTCAGGGTACGGCCGAAATCGGAAGCGGTAAACGTCGTCACCTCGTTTGCCACGCCGAGTTCGACCGTCGCTGCATAAAACGCCGCCAGCGCATCGCCGACCTTCTGCATCAACTGCGGGTGCACTGTCAGCAGCCCGTCATGCGTGTCAAAGCCGCCCAGCGAGACGAAAAACACCTGCCGTTTTGCCCCGAGCGAACCGGCGGTCGAAATCATGCGTGCCACGAGTTTCAACTGGTCGCCCAAGGTGTTGGCAGCTGGGAAAACAGTCGTCAACGCCGGTGCCGCGGCCAAGGCCGTGCTCAGGACGGCATTGGCATCGAGGGCGCGCTTGCTGACCCGGGTGTATTCGTTTTCGAGCAAATGGACGCGGGGTTGCGTGATCATGGCCTGCATGGCCGCGCTGGCGGCAGCCGAGCCGAACAGCGGCAACTTCGACGCAGCCAGCGGGATCGAGCCTGTCGTCGACACCTGATATTGCACCGCCGCCGCGCCGCTCAAGAACACCGCATTACCGGAAACGTTTACGCAAGTAAAAGTCGCATTCCCGTTCCCGGACTGCAGGAGGTCACCGATACGCCCGCCCCAGCCAGAGGTCGCACCCTCGGGTGCCGATGATTGCCAGACCGATTGCTGATCATTGTGCGAAAACAGCTTCGGCGGCAGGCGTGCGGTTTTACTGGTGTATTCAAGCTTGCTGGTCGGCTGTACCAGCGTGCCGACGTTGAGCAAGACGCCCATCTTGCCGGCATTGAAAATCGGTATCAGTGGCGCAAGTTGCGGCGCCAGCGCATATTGGCGCGCAAAGCCGCCGGCGTCACGCGGCGCAGTCGCCGTCGACAGGGTAGTGCCCGTCAGGCTGGCGCGAGCCGTCGCCAGCGTTGGCCGCAGCGCGGCATAGGCGTCGTAACTGCCCTGATCATAGGGCACCAGCGTATTGCCATAGTCATTGCCGCCATAGAGGAAGACGCAGACGATTGCCTTGTAGCCACTTGCCGTGGCGGCGCTGGCTTCGGCCATGGCGGCCAGATTGAGTGCCCAGGGTGCGGCCGCACCCGCAATCGAGAGCGCCGACGCCCTTTGCAGGAACACGCGGCGCGATGCATTGATGTTGGCGGACATGGTCGCTCCCTATTTTTGAATCAAGAATTCAGGCGCGGCCAGCACCAGCGTGACGGCGGCATAGATACGGTTCTGGCGCGCCGCATCGGTGCCGGCCGGCATGGTGTCGATGGCGCCGGCCAAGAGGCTCAGATTGCCGGCGCTGATTTGCCCGGCTGCCAGGACCAGGTTCAGTTCGTTCAGTAACGGTTGCGCCAAGTCCGCCAGCGGCAGCAGCAGCGCATAATCGGCCTTGACTTCACCAACACCCGAACCGACCGCGCGCTGCATGAAATTGATGTAGCCGACGACAGACGACTCATTGGCGAGCTGAAATTCTGGCGCGACCAGCGCTGCATTGGCGACGCCGCTATTCGGTGGCACATAGCCGGGCCGGAAAAAATTGAAGACCGACGGCGCTCGGCCCGGGCTTTGACCAAGCCGCGTTCCCGGATCGGAGGTGTTGCCGATGTTCCAGGCATCCGTGGGCGATACGGCGCCAAAGGCCCGCGCCCAGCCGGAGAAGCGCAACACCGGCTCGCGTAATTTTCCGTAACTTGCATCGCCTGATGCGGGTGGCGTCCGGGCTTCGCTATCGAGCAGGACCGCCTTGATGATGGCCTTCATGTTGCCTGCCACGCCAGTGCCGTCGTTTCGGAACACCGTTGCCACACGCGCGACATAAGCCGGACTTGGATTGCTGGTCACCAGTTTCTGAATCAGCTGACGGCTGATGAACGGTCCGACATTCGGATGGACGAAAATGGTGTCGAGCGCTGCCTGCAGACTGTCAGCGCCATTCAAGCCGGCGGCTACGGTCGCGCCGAGAAAACGCGAGGCGCCGGTTTCATGGCGCGCTGCAATCTGGACCATTGGCCGCCGCAGAAAAGCAGGCGTCGACGTATCCCCCCCAGCCAGGTCAAAGTCCCATCCCGTGAAGATGCGGGCCAGGCCAGTGATGTCGTCGAGGTTGTACGTATCCTGCGCCACACCGTTGACCAGTGTCGGCGTGCCATCCGGGTTGAGCTGGACGAGGCCGATGGAAAACAGCTGCATCAGCTCGCGGGCATAATTCTCGTCGGGAAGTGCACCGGTGCCGGGATTGAATTTGACGTTGCCGCGAAATGTCAGAAACTGGCCCATCGGCGCACTGGTCGACAGTTGGCCCAGAAGCGTGCGGTAATTGCCGAAGGCATTCGCCTCGAGCAAATCAAAATAGACCGCTCCAGAGAAAGCGCGCCACGGGGCACCAACCAGCCCGTCGATTGCCGCCACCGTTATTTCCGACAACGCCAGCGTCACGCGTTGACGAAGCGTGTCCGGAGCGCTCAGGATCTTGCGCCAGACGGCATTATCAAAACCGGTTTCCTGATTCCTGTTGATCGGCGCATCGTAACCCGCTGAAGTCAGCCAATCCCAGCGGGAGGTCGAGGGGGGAACGGCGAACTGCGCATCGATCCACCCGGCATAGCCCAGCGTTTTTACCCGTGCCATCTCGGCCCGGTTTGTTCCCATCGATGATTGGGCCAGGAAACGCGATGCGCCGATGTCGCTCACGACTTCAACGGCAGCAACGACCGATGCGCCGTTGCCGGCGGCCGTATTTCCAGCCGACGCACTGGAGGCGTCGCTACCACCACCACCGCAAGCCTGGAGCAAGGACGCCGCCAGACCGACTGCAGTCGTCTTCAAGCCATTTGCGGGGAATGCGCTGGTTTCACAACTGACTTCGCTGTTCGCTTGCATGTCGTTTCCTCTCAAGCAGATCACTCGCCACGATCAAAATATTGCCTTGGATAAAGAAGATACGCGTTTGTGGCTTTGGGGGAAAGAAAACGAATGTAACTAATAGTATTAGGGTAGCGCTGACTAATGCAAAGTTTAGCCGTACGGGGTCGATCAACCTTGTTTCGCCAGGCTCATGATTCGAGCATTGATGAACACCGCGACATTCTGCGAGCCCTTTGCGGACGCAGTTATTGCGAAAGGCGGCTAGTCAGAATCAGATGGGCGATGCCGAACAACGTGAGCTGCTGTGCCGAGTTTTTCGCCAGTCCGCGGAAACACGTCTTCCGATAGCGTAGCCGCTTTTGACGACATGAAAAAGGCACGCGACCCTGGCGCGCTCATTTGCCTTGAGCACTTCCCGTTTTTCACGCATGCGTCCCAATTTTGCGCCTGGCAGTGCCTTGCGTTGGGTCCGTTTCATTGGGAATTGCCAGCCGTGGCGACCACCATCGGTCCGAGGATCGTGGAGTCACCCTACCCGGCCAGTTGCCTGTGCCGGGATGGCAGTTCTTGAATTACCCGCCGCGCGCACCTGACATCATTTCCACAAAGCGCATTTCGATTCCGCCTTGGACGTGAAAGCTTCTTCGCCCGGGATGATTTGCACGACCTTGTAGTAGTCCCACGGATATTTCGATTCCGACGGCTTTTTCACCTGCATCAGGAACATGTCGTGCACCATGCGGCCATCGGCGCGGATATACCCCTTGGCGAAGAAGTCATCGATCTTGTGCGACTTCAAATAGGCCATTACCTTGTCGGCGTCATCCGTGCCAGTCGCCTTGACCGCATTCAGATAGGTCATCGTCGCGGAATAATGGCCGGCCTGGATCATGGTCGGCATTTTCTTCATCTTGTCGAAATAGCGGCGCGCAAATTTCCGGGTCTGCTCATTGGTGTCCCAATACCAGGCCGTGGTGAGGTACATGTCCTGCGTCAGTTCCAGGCCGAGTGAATGGACGTCGGAAATGAACATCAGCAGGCCCGCCAACTTCATCGATTTGGTGACGCCGAATTCATTGGCGGCCTTGATCGAGTTGATGGTGTCGCCGCCGGAATTGGCCAGGCCCAGGATCTGTGCCTTCGAGGCTTGCGCCTGCAACAGGAAAGAAGAAAAGTCCGATGCCGCCAGCGGATGCTTGACGTCGCCCAGCACCTTGCCACCATTGGCATTGATCACCCGCGTGGTGTCAGACTCCAGCGAGGCGCCGAAGGCATAGTCGGCCGCCAGGAAGAACCAGGTCTTGCCGCCCTGCTTGACCAGTGCGCCGCCGGTGCCTTTGGCCAGCGCCACGGTGTCATAGATATAGTGGACGGTGTAGGCGGTGCACTCTTCATTGGTCAGGCGGGCAGTTGCGCCGCCATCGGCAAAGTAGACCCGTTTCTTTTCTGCAGCGACCTTTGCCATGGCCAGGTTGGTACCGGAGTTCGAGCCCGCGATCAGCATGTCCACGCCATCCCGGTCAAACCATTCCCGCGCCTTGGTGGCAGCGATATCGGCCTTGTTCTGATGGTCGGCAATCACGAACTCGATCTTCTTGCCCAGCACCGTGCCGCCGAAATCTGCAATCGCCATCCTGACCGCTTCGACGCCACCGGGTCCGTCCACGTCCGAGTAATTGCCCGACAGATCGTTGATCATGCCGATCTTGACTGCGTCGCCCGACACCTGGGCCTGTACATCAACCATGCCAAGCAAGGAAAAAGCAGCGAACATGGCTGCGCCGATGAGCGATTTTTGCATTCTGTCTCCGTTTGTTTTTTTATGAACCTGCGTCATTGATGCAGGCTTATCTTAGCGCGCTTTGTGGAAACGATATGGAAATCGAAACATCGAGATAGCGCACGCAAAAATAGCGCGGCATCGGCATGCCGGCCAGATCACGTGCCTACCTGTGACCCTGATGCGGTTCGGGATGGACTGCGCTTCCCGCCACGCTGCTGGCGCCGGCATTGCCGCCATTGCCACCTGTGCGGTTGCTGGATGTGCCCACCGGCGCGCTGGCGCTGACGGATTGCCCGGCAGTGCGGGCCGCGTCAAGCGCATTGGTTGCCACCTGCGCCGAACCCGTGATCTGCTGCGCGAGCGCCAGATGCTTGCCGGCGCGCGTGACCTCATCGGCAGCATGGCGTTTCAAGCGCTCCGATTGCGCCGATTTTGCCAGGCTGTCGGCGAAGCGCAGTTCTTGTTGCGGTAGTGTGGCGCTGGCTTCGGCCAGGTAAGCAAGATCAAAATCGCGTCCGGTTTTCAGGGCAAGCCCATGCAAGGACGCGGCCTGGGTGCTTTCGACACCACCCGGAAGGATCACTGTTCCCTGGTCAGCGATGCCGCGCAGGCTATCGAGCGCGCTCAGATGGTCTTCCAGCATCTTGATGGCATAGGCCCGCACATGTGCATCGGTCGAGGTGGCCGTTGCCAGACCGGCGAGCTTGGCTTCATACAGATGCGCCTGCGCCAGCGAGCGCATGGCGAGCTGGTCCGACCGGCTCAAGGTAATGACCTGTGTGGACTGTTCTGATCCGCCACCTGATCCTGCGTGCGCGCTTGCCATCGGCGAGCCGACGGCATCCGACCGCGCCATGCCGCGTTGGCCCAGCCTTTGCGCACCATTGTTCAGTGCCGCATGGTTCGACTTCGGATCATCCATGCCGTTACTGAAGCCGCCGCTGGCCCGGGCTGCGCCGCTTGAAGGCGCCGTTGCAGTCGGCGCGCTACGGGTTGCGCCGTCGCGTGCTGCAGAGATAAGCTGGATTCCCGCTGCCATCAGCAACACACTGTAAGTCGCAAGTTTCTTGATTTTGATTGTCATGAAATCACTCCAGAATTATCGAAGATCACACCAGTGGAAATTCAATAATCTTGTTATTATGTACAGGTTGCATGAATTGACTCAGGCAAGCGATGAATCACAAAGTTCACTTGCCTATGTTTGCGAAAAGTAATTCCAGTGGCGAAGGGCAACTGAGCGATCTGCGGCACGACAAATGAACGAGAACACCGGCAATAGTTTTTTTCAGCGATGGGCCCGACGCAAGGCAGAAAGCAGCCATGTGGACGCAATGTCGCGCAGAGCGCCGCTGCAAGCCGCTCTGCCGATTGCCGACACCGCGTCGCCTGTTCTACCGACACTTGCCGATGTCGGTCTCCTGACGCCGCAGTCCGACTATGCACAATATCTGACGGCGCATCTGGATAAATCGGTGCATCGCGCCGCCATGAAAAAGCTGTTCAGCGATCCACATTTCAACCGCATGGACGGGCTCGACATTTATATCGGCGACTACACGATACCCTCCCCGGTGAGCGCGGCGATGCTGGCCGGCCTGGCGCATGCGAAGTCCACGCTGTGGCCGCAACCGGCCTGGCGGACGGATCCGGTCATCGAAACGCACGTGGGTGAACCAGGCATCCCGATCGACGGCGACACCGAAATCACACCGGCACTTGCTGCGAACGATGCGCTGGCTGGCGACACCGATGGGCCGATGGTCAGTGCATCGGAAGATCCCGCAGGTACAGGTACAGGTATAGGTACAGGTACAGGCATGGACGACCTCAATTCCGGCGTGTCGGAAGTGACTTTCGCTCCCGATGTGCACCCAGGCCATCCATCCCATGCCGGCTGAATTTCGCATTTGCAGTTGTAACCGCACGATGCCAATCACACCGGCAGTGGGCGAACAGTTGGGTGCAGCCTTGGGCACGGGCAGCCTGCAGATCGCCCATCAATTGTGCATCAACGAGACGGCGTCATTTCTACAAGCAGCCAGCGGCGACGATATGCTCGTGGTCGGTTGCACGCAGGAACAGCGCCTCTTCGAACAGCTGGCCTCCGACCATGCCACTACCGCACCCTTGCGCTTCGTGAATCTGCGCGAGAGCGGTGGCTGGGGCGTACAGGCCGCGGCATCGATCCCGAAGATGGCAGCCCTTCTTGCGGACGCGGCGCGGCCCGAATCGGACCCACTGCCGGTCGTGCATTACCGCTCGAATGGCCGCGTGCTCGTTGTCGGGCCGGCGAGCGAGGCGCTGTTCTGGGGCGAGCAACTGCAGGGACGCCTCGATGTCACGGTGTTGATGACCTCGACTCCGGCAAGTACGGTGTCGGCATTGCCGCTGCAGCGGGAGTTTCCGATCCTCTCAGGGACGCGGGTGCAAGTCGACGGCTGGCTTGGCGCATTCACTGCGACATGGCAGCAGCAAAATCCAATCGACCTCGACCTGTGCGTGCGCTGTAACGCCTGTGTTGCGGCCTGCCCGGAAAATGCCATTGATGCAGCGTTCCAGGTCGACGCCGACCGGTGCACGCGTCACGGGAATTGTGTCGACGCCTGCGGCGCAGTCGGGGCAATCGATTTCAGTCGTCTCGACACGGCACGCCAGGAGCCGTTCGACCTGGTCCTCGATTTGTCTGCGACGCCTTTGCTGCGCATGCATCAGCTGCCGCAAGGCTATCTCGCGCCGGGCGCCGACCAGCGCTTGCAGATGCAGGCCGCAAGCCAACTGGCCGAGATGGTCGGTACTTTCGAAAAGCCGAAATATTTTCAGTATCGCGAGCGCCTGTGCGGCCATGGCCGCAACCGCAAGGTCGGCTGCTCGGCCTGCATCGATGTCTGCTCGGCGCAGGCGATCAGCGCCGACGGCGACCATGTGAAGGTCAATCCGAACCTGTGCGCCGGTTGCGGCGCCTGCGCGACGGTTTGCCCTTCCGGTGCAATGATTTACGTGAATCCGGGCGTGCCGGATACCGGTCGGCGGCTCAAGAAGCTCTTGGAAACCTACCGTCAAGCCGGCGGCCTGCAGCCGGCCGTCTTGCTGCACGACCGCGAGCATGGCGCCGAGATGATCCAGCAGCTGGGACGGCAGGCGCAAGCGCGCCACGTGTTGCGCGGCCTGCCTGCGCGCGTCATTCCGGTGGACCTGCAGCATGTGGCCTCTGCCGGCATCGATGTCTGGCTCGGTGCGATTGCCTACGGCGCCACGCGCGTTCTTGTTCTCTCCACCGGAAACGAAGGACCGCAGTATGGTGCGGCGCTGCAGGCGCAGGCAGCAATCGCATCGGCCATCCTGACGGGACTTGGATTGGATTCGCTCGAAGTCAAGGTAATCGAAGCCGGCACGCCGCAGGCGCTCGATGCGGCACTGCATGCACAGACGCCAGCCGCCGTGCCGTTGGCTGCAGCAAAATTCAATCTGTCCGGCGACAAGCGCAACAGCCTCGATTTCATCATCGATCATCTGGCTGCGCATGCGCCGGTCAAGCCAGAGACGATCACCCTGCCGGCCGGCGCGCCGTTCGGCACCCTGGCCGTGAACAAGTCTGCCTGCACGCTGTGCATGGCCTGCACCGGCGCCTGCCCGTCCTCGGCGTTGATGACCACGGCCGACCGGCCGCAATTGCGCTTCATCGAAAAGAACTGCATCCAATGCAACCTGTGCGTGCAGACCTGCCCGGAAAACGCACTGGCACTGGTGCCGCGCCTGGCCCTGATGCCGGCTGCGAAACAACCGGTGACACTCTACGAAGAGGCGCCATTCCTTTGCACCGGCTGCGCCAAGCCGATCGGCACTGCCCGCACGATCGACAACCTGCTTGCCAAGCTCGGCGGCCACGCGGCATTTGCTGCCAATCCGCGGCGGCTGACAATGTGCGGCGACTGCCGGGTGATCGACATGATGACGAGCCGGCCTGGTGCAGCTACCGCACTCGCCTCTCCTGATATCGACGCTGCGGCGGTGGGCGCGACCAAGCCTGCCGCCATCAGTGAACTGCGGAGACTGCCATGAGTGCGCGGGAGGCGGTTGCAGACGCAATCGACGGCGAAGACCAGGCGCGCGCAGACATGTACGCCCTGCTGGCAACACTGTTCCTGCAGCCGCCGTCGCAGGGTCTGCTGACTGCCTTGGGGCTTGCCGCCCCGCTGCCTGCGGCGGCCGGCGATCAGGCGCTCGTGCAATCCTGGGCGCGACTGGTGCAGGCAGCTGGTGAGACGAACGAGCAGACAGCCACAGCGTGTTTCAATGCCCTCTTTGTCAGCGTCGGCACGCCGCATATCAATCCCAATGGGTCGCAATACCTGGCCGGCTTTCTGATGGAAAAGCCATTGGCGGCATTACGCGACGATCTGCATGCACTTGGGCTGGGCCGGACCGAAGGCTCGCGCGAACTGGAAGACCATCTCGGCGCGCTGTGCGAAATCATGCGCCTGTTGATCGCCGGGACGGTCAATCTTCCGGCACGCGGGTTGGCGGAGCAACGCACGTTTTTCATCAAACACATCGCGCCATGGTATCGGCGCTGCCTGGACGACATCCGTCGTCTGGACAACGCATCGTTCTATGCCAGGCTTGCCGATTTTGCACAGGTGTTTCTCGACGTCGAATTCGAGGCTTTCCACTTCGAGGATGCGCCCGAGAGCGGCAATCAACCCATCATTGCGTCTGCAGAGGATCAACATGCCTGAGGGTTTTTTCCCGGAGAGCGCTCCGATGCCGCCCAGTTCCACGCGGCGCACATTGGTCGCCCTTGCTGCATCCGCGCCCCTGCTTGCGGCGGCCGCTTCTCTCCTGAGCAAGCAGGGATCGACCGCACCGGTTTTCCCGCCGGTGCCGGCAACAGACACGTCGACAGAGAGCGCTGGTTATCATGAAACCGACCACATCCGCCGCTACTATCGCAGCACGAAATATTTTTAGAAGGCCTCGCGAATGACTCTGGTCAAGACTTCGGGAACGCAGGCGATCCGCGGCAGCGGGCTTCGAAAAGGAACCCGCGCAACACCTGCCGGCAGTCAGGCGGGCTCGCAAGCGCTCACGCGGCGCGGCTTTCTGGTACGCACGGGTGTCACCGCCGGCGCCGGCATGCTGGCGCGCCAGCTGCCCTTGAACGTGATCGGGCCAGCCGCAGCGGCCGACACGGTCAATGCGGCAGCCCCCGGCATCACTGAAATCAAGCACACGGTCTGCAGCCACTGTTCGGTCGGCTGCTCGGTCGAGGCAGTGGTGCACAACGGTGTCTGGATCCGACAAGACACGGCCTTCGATTCACCCCTGAACCTGGGCGCGCATTGCGCCAAGGGCGCGGCGGTACGCGAACACGCCCGCGGCGAGAATCGACTGCGTTATCCGATGAAGCTGGTCAACGGCAAATACCAGCGCATTTCCTGGCAGCAGGCGATCGACGAGGTGGGCGGACGGTTGCTCGACATTCGGCAGAAGTCCGGACAGGACGCTGTCTTCTGGATCGGATCGAGCAAGCACAACAACGAGCAATCCTATTTGCTGCGCAAGTTCGTCTCGATGTGGGGCAGTAACAATACGGACCATCAGGCCCGCATCTGCCATTCCACCACCGTGGCGGGCGTGGCGCAGACCTTCGGCTACGGTGCCATGACCAACTCGTTCAATGACTTGCACAAGTCGAAGGCGGTGCTGTTCATCGGATCCAATCCCTCCGAAGCCCACCCGATTTCGATGCAGCACCTGCTGCATGCGAAGGAGATGGGCGCCAAAATGATCGTGGTCGACCCACGTTTCACCCGCACGGCTCGCTTCGCGCATCACTTCGTGCGCATCCGGCCGGGCACCGACATCGCCTTCGTCTGGGGCATGTTGTGGCACATCTTCGAAAACGGCTGGGAGGATCAGGCCTACATCGCCGACCGCACCTATGGCATGGATGCGGTGCGCTCGGAAGTGGCGAAATGGACGCCGGACAAGGTGTCCGATGTGACGGGCGTGCCGGAAGAAGCTGTGCGGCTGGCAGCCGAGATGCTGGCCAAGAACAAGCCGTCAAGCGTGGTCTGGTGCATGGGCATCACGCAGCATCACGTCGGCACGGCCAACGTGCGCGCGCTGTGCATCCTGCAGCTTGTCCTTGGCAACATCGGCGTCGCCGGTGGCGGCACCAACATCTATCGCGGCCATGACAACGTGCAAGGTGCAACCGATGTCGGCCCCAATCCTGATTCGCTGCCTGGTTACTACGGCCTTGCCGAAGGCGCCTGGAAGCATTTTGCAGCGGTCTGGGGCGTCGATTACGACTGGTTGTTGAAACGGTTCGCCTCCAAGGACCTGATGGAAAAGCCAGGCACCACCGTGTCGCGCTGGTTCGATGCGGTCCTGGAAGACAATCAGTACGTCGATCAGCCGAGCAACCTGAAAGCGATCGTCTACTGGGGCCATGCGCCCAACAGCCAGACCCGCCTGCCCGACATGAAAGCGGCGATGCAGAAGCTCGATCTGCTGGTCGTCATCGATCCCTATCCAACCATGACTGCCGCCATGCACGGCCGCACGGACGGTGTGTATCTCATCCCGGCCACCACCCAGTTCGAGACCCAGGGTTCGGTCACCGCATCGAACCGCAGCATCCAGTGGCGAGAGCGTGTCGTGCAGCCGCTGTTCGAATGCAAGACCGATCATGAAATCATGTACCTGTTCGCGAAGAAATTCGGGTTCGAGGAACAGCTGTGCAAGAACATCAAGGTCGTCAAGGACGAGCCTGTCATCGAGGACATCCTCCGCGAAATCAACCGCTCCTGCTGGACCATCGGCTACTCCGGCTGTTCGCCCGAGCGCTTGAAGCTGCACATGCAGAACAAGCACACCTTCAATCCGACCACGCTGCTGGCCGAGTCCGGTCCGTGCAAGGGCGATTATTACGGCCTGCCGTGGCCGTGCTGGGGCACGCCGGAGATGAAGCATCCCGGCACCCCGATCCTGTACGACCTGTCGAAATCGGTGGCTGAAGGCGGCATGCCGTTTCGCGCCAACTGGGGCGTCGAACACAAGGGCGGCGACCTGCTCGCGGCCGATGGGTCTGCTACCAAGGACAGCGAGATCGATACCGGCTATCCGGAGTTCGACCATGTGTTCCTAAAGCGCCTGGGCTGGTGGAACGAACTCACCGCCGACGAGCAAGTTCAAGCCGAAGGCAAGAACTGGAAGACCGACCTCTCCGGGGGCATCATCAGGGTCGCGATCAAGCATGGCTGCGCGCCTTACGGCAATGCCCGCGCCCGCGCCAACGTCTGGAATTTCCCGGACCCGGTGCCGGTCCATCGCGAGCCGTTGATGACGCCACGGCGCGATCTGGTGGCGAAGTATCCGACCTACGAGGACAAGGCCAATTTCTGGCGCTTGCCGACGTTGTTCAGGTCGGTCCAGGAGAAGGATTTCTCGAAGGATTATCCGCTGATCATGACTTCGGGGCGCCTGGTCGAATACGAAGGCGGTGGTGACGAGACCCGCTCCAATCCGTGGCTGGCCGAACTGCAGCAGGCCATGTTCGTCGAGATCAATCCGGAAGACGCGAGCCGGATCAGCGTCGCGACCAAGGATTTCGTGTGGGTCGAGACGCCCACCGGCGCCCGCATGAAGATTCATGCACTGGTCACGCCGCGGGTGCCGACGGGCCTGGTCTGGATGCCGTTCCATTTCGGCGGCTGGTGGATGGGCGAGGACCTGCGCAAGCACTATCCGGAAGGCGCTGCGCCGATCGTGCTGGGCGAGGCCGTCAACACCGGTTGGACCTACGGTTACGACGTCGTGACGATGATGCAGGAGACAAAGGTCTCGCTGTGCCGCATTGTCCGGTACTAGGCAAAATTGGAAGGAACGCCATGCCGACCCGCATGAAATTCATCTGTGACACGGAGCGCTGCATCGACTGCAACGGTTGCGTGACGGCCTGCAAGAACGAGAACGAAACACCGTGGGGCGTCAATCGCCGGCGGGTGGTCACGATCAATGACGGCGTGCCGGGCGAACACTCGATCTCGGTGGCCTGCATGCACTGCACCGATGCACCCTGCATGGCGGTCTGCCCGACCGATTGTTTTTATCATACGGCCGACGGCATCGTCCTGCATGACAAGGACAAGTGCATCGGTTGCGGCTACTGCTATCTCGCCTGCCCGTTCGGCGCGCCGCAGTATCCCGACACCGGCGCCTTCAATCACCGGGGCAAGATGGACAAATGCACCTTCTGCAACGGCGGGCCGGAGCCGGATACGTCGGAAGCCGAATTCAAGAAATACGGCCGCAATCGCATCGCCGAGGGCAAACTGCCGGTCTGCGCCGAACAGTGCGCCACCAAGGCACTGCTGGGCGGCGACGCCAACATCATCGCCGCCATCTACAAGGAACGGGTCGATACCCGTGGCTACGGGCCGGAGCTGTGGGGATGGGACATCGCCTACAAGGAACGCGGTGCCAACGGCGCCAGCGCAGCCGAGAGCACATCCGGCACGACTACCCGCGAAGCCAGCCGCAAGCATGGCGGCGACAACCGGGTTCCGGATGACTATCAGAACAAGCCGCGGGATCTGCCGACATGAGCGGCCTGACCTTTGTACCGGTGAAGATGATCCGACTGGCAGCAATTGTCGGACTCGCCCTGCACCTGGTTGGCTGCCTGGAAGTGGAACAGCATCCGCACTGGAAAAACGGCCAGTACGACGGCAAGCCGGACAACCTGGCGCCACAGACGCATTTTCATGGAGACCGGCTGGCGTGGTACGCGGCGCTGGCCAATCGCAATCACCTGCAGAATGAGTACGAGCGCACGGTTCCTTGAGCGGAGACGAACATCATGATGACTGGGTCAAGATCCAACCGGCAGCACTTCGGGCCATTCTTTTTTACTCGCTCGATATTGACGCTCGTGTCCTTCCTGCTCGCGGCGCATCTCGCGCATGCGGCAGTACCGAATGACAGCGCCAGGCCGGCCTACGCCGAAGAGCAGACCATTCTGCAACAGGAAAAAGACACGCCGGGTCCCGGTTGGGATTCTGCCCAGTCAGGACGTGATCACTTCGACCGGCACTTCATCATCCCGCCCGGCTTCATGGATGAACAGGACCTGATCCTGCAGCGTGGCGGAAACACCTGGCGGCACCTGCGCAATGGCCCGATCGCCATCATCGCCGGCTTGATCCTGGCATTGGTGCCGCTGGTGATTTTCGGCTTCTACAAGCTGGTCGGGCCGGCGGCGGAAGTGCCTGGCTCGGGACGCCGGCTGCTGCGCTTCACGCGCTGGGACCGGTTCATCCATTGGAGCACCGCCATCACGTTCATCACGCTGGCAGTGTCCGGCATCGTCATTTTATTCGGCAAGAAGCTCCTGCTGCCATGGATGGGCCATGGTCTTTTCTACTGGTTTGCGCTGATCTCGAAATTTTCGCACAACTTCGTCGGCCCGCTGTTCATTCTCTGTTCGATCGCCATGTTCCTGACCTACCTGCGCAAGAATTTCTTCGCCCGCTGGGATTGGCAATGGATCAGGAAAGGCGGCGGGCTGCTGTCCCATGAACACATCCCTGCCGGCTTTTTCAATGCAGGCGAAAAGATCTGGTTCTGGGGCGGTGTCACGCTCCTCGGGCTGGCCATGTCGGCCACCGGCATCATGCTCGATTTCCCGTATTTCAAGGAGATCGGCGCCCACATCGCCATCAGCCGCTATCTCCTGCAGCTGGCGGACTACCTGCACGTGGCCTGCGCAACGTTCTACATCGCTGCGGCGATGGGACACATCTACATCGGCACCTGGGGTACGCCGGGCGCCTATCGCGGCATGCGCGACGGCGATGTCGATGAAGAATGGGCGCGTATGCATCATCAAATCTGGTACGAGCAAATGCGCGCCGCGCGCGAAGGCAGTGTCTTCGGCGCAGCGGCGGCTGATGTTTCGGGCCGTCCTGTGTCGCGCCGTGATCTGCCGGGCCGCTCCGATGGCCTGCAACAGCCGGCGCCCTGACATGCACCGAGACGAGGCCACCACCATGTTGATTTTCCAGAGCAGGCCGTCAACGTCGTTTGCTGCCGTGATCGGCTGCGTCGTTCTTCTGACGGCGTTCGGCGGATGCCATCAGGGCGGCGAGGCGCCTTTCCTGAATGGTATCCGGCAAACCGGTTTTCCAGGTGTCTACACCGCAGGCGGCGGGACCAGCGGGCGCGTCATCGCCCGCCACGCCGCCGCCACTGGCAACACGACAACAGCGCCGGCACCTGTCACTGCCACGCAAGCGCCCCAGGAAGGCATGCGCGGGCAGGCGGCCGAAGGCAGTGTTGCCGGCACGCCAGGCATCCCGGAAGGCGCCGGTGGCACGACCAGCGGTACCGAGATGGGTGGCACGACGCGTTCGGCTGCAGCGACCAAGGCCGCTCCCGCACCCGGCGGCAGTGCACCGACGGTACCCGCAAACGAATCAAGTCATTGATGCCTATTGGAGATAGCGTGAAGCCCTTCACACCCGCCGCAGTACTCGCCACTGTGTTGCTGCTGCTGACCCAAGCGCAAGCCGTGGCAGCGCTGCCTGCACCCACGCCGCAACAGCAGCAGGCAGCGGCTGTCAGCGCCAAGTCTGCAGCAGCCGAGGTGGCGCGGGCCAAGGCAGAATTGTCCGCGTCGATGGACAAGATCAGCACACGCTGGCGCAGCAATGCCGAGCACAACGGCTGGCCGGCGAGTCCGGCGGTGGCAGTGGCAAAGGCGGCAGCACCGACCTCGGCTGGCGAGACTGCGGGCGCAAGTCCGAGCTCGACAAAGGCACCTGCAGCGGCAGCACCGGTGCGCAGTGAAAAGAATGGCAGTGCGCCACCGAGTGCAGATGTCAAGGATCCTGCAAAAAAAGGGTTGTAAAGGCAAGCACGTGACAAAAGGAGCTTCCGTGCGGGTGTACCGATCATGCTGATGGGCCGCATGCCGATTGCCGTGCTCATGCAACGGCGAAGCGTGCAGCACCGCTGGATCGACAGCGCCTGGTCAGCAGTTGGCGTCGTTGGCAATGCTGCCGGCCTGACGGAGCGGCAAACCATCGAAGACACGCCACAATCCCGGATCTGGCTGGTGCCGGGCCTGGAGTTGACGCTCTACCCGGATGAAAACGATGGCTATTTCGAGAATTGGATCGCGCCCGAGCCGAAGCTTTTCATCCTGTGGCGAGTTGAGGACAACCTGCCGTCCGTCGTGGCCGCCACGGTCAGTTACGGTGAAGGGACCCGCATGCTCGACTCCGGCGAATCGGCTGATGGCGTGGCCATGCCGCAGGAAATTCATGCCTGGCTGGGACAGTACCTGCAGGCGCATTACACACCGCGCACCAATGAGAGAACTTCCCGGCGTCGATGACGATGGAGGCGCTGTGTCCTGAACCGCGCCGACATCAATCATCCGGATGGCGGCCTAGGCACCGCCGTATCTGCCGCCAGTGCGATGTCGACGCCGGCGCCGCTGCATGACTTGCACGCTCGGCGCACCGCGCTGGTCCACCCGCACGCAATCGACCACATTACCCAGCATCGCCAGCATGAGAAACCACGGTAATACACGAGCATTGCGAAACCACGTCAGCACGGCTTAACCCGACCCTGACCGGGCTGGCCGGACATGCGTGCATCTGTTCATGGCAGTCTTCCTTCGGCAGTGGCGCATTTATTTGACATCATCGGGTCGATAATTTACCGAGCCGCGCCGCGGGTATGGCCATCCCTCAGATGCAGCGGCAACAGCTTCAGCAGCGCATGCAACAACAATGGCACCAGCACGAGATCATCAACGATGCCCAGGACAGGAATGGCGATGTTCCAGGGGGCGATCGCATATAGCCCAAGGGCGACTGCGGCAGGCAGCAGCCAGCCGGGACGCCCGGGATGCCGGATCGCAAACCAGAGCAAATGCAAGTCAGCCTTGCTCATGCGCCACATCGTCAAGATCAGCTTCATCGCGGCGTCCTTTCAATTGATCAACGTCCAGGATGTGCCACCGATTACACGCAATGCAAGTCTTCAATCAAAAATAGTGTCACCCGCGGCTGATGATCGCGTCGTTCAATGCAGCAACCACCCGCGCGATATAGGCTCGATCGGGAGATGCCAGGGCCTGAGATGATCCGGAAGAAGTCTGCAGCAGCACCGAGTACCGGGCTTTTTGCATCATCCAGATCACTGCTGCCGCCACCAGGATGAGAATGCCGAAAATGACCGAGGCACCAAGTGTAGCGAGCCCGATGATACCGACGACGATTGGCGCAATGCGGGCTGGTTTTTTCTCGAATTGCTTCACCGATGTCACGCCATTCATTGCATAGGTCTGGCCATCGACGATAAAACGTGCGTTGGTGACCTTGACATTGGCTTCCTCGAAAACGACTGTCTCTTCCATTATTTCTCCCAGGTTTATTCTGTTTTTTTTAGATCAAACGTTAACCTTGTAAGCTAACGTTGGAGAGGATAGCAGCGACCGAAACGCTTGTCCGGTTTTCGGGCGCGTATGCCCAGCTTATGGGAGTTTCAGTCGATCGAGCAGACCGCGTATTGCAATGCCAAATGTCCTGTCAACGATTCCGGAACGCCAGATCCACAGCGCCATCGACGATCACGTATCAGAATTCAGGTTGCCAGAAAACGGTTTCGCCGACGCCGTTTGCGGCACGAATCGCATGTCCGGTCGGCACCATCATTCATCATCCACATTCACCAGATACTTCATCGCCACCTTGATCGAATCCCCGGAGAACCCCCGATACGCCAGGAACCGATAAATCCGCTGCTGCAATTTCGTCGTCATGCCTTCAACCGCGACATCGTTCCTGAATTTTTCAGCGACCTGCAGCACCCGTTCAGACTCGGGTGCGAGTTGCTCCAACTGCACGGCAGAAGTCACGGGATCGAGTTTCTTTTGCTGCATCGTCATCAGCACCCGCCGGTTGCCGGCCCGCCTGGCAAGCGATTGTGCAAGGCTTTGTGCATAGCGTTCATCCGACTGATATTTATTCGCAATCAGGAACGCCATCGCTGCATCGGCTTCCTCAGCGTCATAGCCGCGCAACACCAGCTTGTTGCGCAACACGCCGGCACTATAATCGCGGCGGGACAACAGCCAGCCGGCATAGGCCTTGCACGATTGGGCAGGTTTTTCCCGCGGTGCGGTCGGATCGCGCGACTTGTAGAGAGATTTTCGATCCGAGGTGCGGGTGATGACACCAGACTCGGCAGCGGGCGCTTTCTTGCCGAAGGAACTGTTGCCAGACTTTCGATCCGCAAATTTTTTCCTGGTGTCGGAGGTGCGGGTGATTTCCGGCGCCGCGTCAGCGTCAGCGTCGGCGTCGCCTAGCTTCTTCTGTGGACGGACCGGTTTGGTGGTGAAAGCCATGCTGACATGCCTTGCAAATTGAAGATGGAACAACTACGAAGCAGTATCACGCCGCCGCGTTCCGGCGCCGAGGCATCCAGAACGCCGACGCACCAGCAGCATGATATCCGCCTCCTTCCCGCGAAAGCATCCGCCGAACAATCAGCGCCCTGGCCCGACGTCACTCAAGAATTGTGCGATCCGCCGGTTCTGGTCCAGATTCTCGCCATCGGTAATTCCGGCAGCGGACGCATGCCCGAACACGTTCGGCGGATTGATGCTGTAGAACTGTGCGCCTGGAATCATCCTGGCTGCCTCGACTGCCTCCGCTTCCGGATTCAACAAGTCGCCCACGCCGGCCAGGATCATCGTGCGTGCCTTGATCGACTTCAGCGCACCTTCGTAGCCACCTGTCACACCTGGCGTTGACCCGATGTCGTGCAAATCGTAAGCCCAGCTTTGGTAGATCCAGTCATTGGCATCCATGCGTTTCCAGCCACTGTCTTCCACCGTCTTTAGAAACGGAATCACATCTGCATGATTCGGGAACTGGTTCTTGTGCGCGCTTGGCGTGCGGACGATGACGCCACTGAGCCAACCGGCCCACAGCCGCATGCCTTGCTCGGGCGGAGCAGACGCCGCGTATTGACCGCCCTGCCATTTCGGATCTGCCATGATGCTTTGACGTAGCATTTCCAGTACCGCAGTCGTCCAGGCCGGCGTGCGCCCGAGCGGGACGATCGGCACGACCGCCTTCATCGCCTCCGGATGACTGACTGCCCATTGCAGCGCCTGCATGCCGCCCATCGAGGCGCCGATTACGGCATGTAACTGGCGAATCCCGAATTTCTCCGTGACGAGGCGGTATTGTGACTGCACCATGTCGCGCATCGTAAAACGCGGAAACTGCATGCGCGGCTGTTGGCGACTGTTGGACGGCGAGCTCGTCAGGCCGTTGCCGATTGCATCGGTCGAGATGATGAAGTACCTGGCGGGGTCGAGCGCCTTGCCGGGGCCGATCAGGTAATCCAAGCGGTGATGATTGCCACCGATGGCCGTGTCGACCAGGATCGCATTCGACTTCTCGGCATTGAGTGTGCCGAGGGTGACGTACGACAGCGAAAAATCCCGGATCGATTCGCCGCTTTCAAGCTTCAAATCGCCTTCGGCATAAGTTTGGTGCGGTGCTTGCTCCGGCGTGTGGGCAAGAGCAGTGACGCAGACACTGGCCAGGATCAGTGCGGTGCTGAAATAGTTTATGGTCTTCAAGTGGATCCCGTTTTTTTGATGTTCGCTGTCATCGTTGTCGTCATTCTCACCGTGATTTTCGTCATTGCCATCGACTGTGCGAGTCAACCATACAAAGAGCAAGAAATCATGGCCCCGCTCGTAATCCATTCATGGCAGAACAAGCAATGCGGCGGCGAAGGCCAAAGCAACGGCAAGAATCTGCATCTCATCTCCAAAATTTTTTTAAAACATGCTTGCCAGGCATTCTGCCATAGTCGCCTTGGGGGGGGTTTTACAGGACATGCCGTGCGCAGGTCACTGAGTCCGAGGCAAAGCGGCCGATCATGACGATCACCTTCCTGTCGTGCAATGCCCTTCCATCGACCCTGCATCGGTGACGTTGACCGATATTGGACAGTGGGCGAATCGGTTGCACCAATTAAGCACGACCGGATCAGAGTGCCAGCGTCGGCGCGCCTACGAGTGCGCCTCCAGTTGATTCCCATCGCCCTAAAACAAGGACCGATCTTGAGCCCACGATGCACGATCAGAACCGTGAATACACTTGCCGAGCCTGACCGGGCCATGCCCGCGCGCAGCCCTGCCTGCCATATCGATGCACTCGCCGTGGCCGAGCCGACAATGCACCGACCCCCGATTCCGAAACATCCGGCACAAGGATTGCGGCGCATTTTGAAAACACCGGCAGCGACATCGGGTGTGCTTGCCACAAAACACCTCGCTGTCCATTGGGAAGAGGGAGAATTGCCTCCGACGCCACCGGATTTACTGCCGCTTGCCTTTGCACAGCGTGCGCTGGCGAGACCGGATTCGCCGGAGCATGTGCTGCATGCCGTTGCCCGCTCGGACTTGTCGCCGGCCGAACAGCGCTTGTGCCGCAATCCTTTTTTTCGGCGGGAGTCGAGAACAGCAATGGTCCTGGCACATGAAATTGCATCGGTCCAGCGCCGTGAAGTCATGGACGGCTCGTCGACAGACCAAGGCGGCGTTGCCGTTGCCACGGCGGCACGAGCGGCGCGCGATACAGCCGACGTAGCTGTGTCGATCGCCCGCCGTTACCGGCATGATCCTTCACCAATGGCGCAAAAACTGCGGCAGCTGGCGCAAGAACTGTCGGCGCGGTCCTACGCCTTGCAAGGCGCGTCCGGAATTGATGCAGCGTCGCACCATGCAGAGAGCGCCAATGCGCTGCCATGGGTAGCGGCGCAGGTTGGCGAAAGCGCCTTGCGCCCCTGGCCGCCGTTGCGGCGGATCCAGACCATGGAAAACGTGCAAGCGACCCGGACGCCGTTGGTAGACGCAGCCACCGAAGAAGTGGACGCTGCCGATGATTTGGCGAGACGGTTGGGACAAGCAGCGCTGCGGGCCAGCGTCATGCCGGGCGTGCCGGAGGAGGAGCAAAGCCAGCGCTGGAAGGCCGCTGTTAACGCTGCCAGCATGGCAATCGCGGCCGAGAAACGATTGATCAGCGCACGACGCGCGGTGGCCGATGAAGAGCGCAGTGCCCGTGCCCTAAGCGCGCCGTAGTGCATCGACACCAAGCACGCAAGCGTCCTGCGCGCCATGGCCCTGCGCGATCAGCTGGTCCATCCGGGCGCCGATTCCGGGCAAGGTCGCCAATGGCCGGTCAGCGGCGGCGTCGAGCATGAGACCGATGTCCTTGCGGGCCATGGTCAGTTCGAAGCTCGCGCCAAAGTCACCATTGGCCATGTTCGTGCCACGACCCTTGACCATCGCATTCAAGTCCAGCATGCCGAGCAGGCCGATGGCGTCGCGCGCGTCCACGTCGCTTGCTTGCGCCAGCGTCAGCACATCGGCCATGACGGCCGCCAGTCCGATGATCATTGCATTGCCGAACAATTTGTTGGCCGCTGCCAGATCGCTGCGTTCACCCATGTATTGCAGGCGGCTCGTCATCTTGGCCAACGCCGCCTGCACTTGATCGAACAGTGCACGCGGACCAGCGACCATCATGCTGCCCTGCGCGTTGCGTGCCGCCGGCGGCCCCATGAACACCGGGCAATGCAGATACTGCACGCCTTCTGCACGTAACCTGTCTGCCCGTGCAGCGGTCAACTCCGGCAGCGTGGTGCTGTGATCGATGACGATCGCCTGCGCCGACAGGCCGGTGCGTGCTTGCGCAAGCACTTCGTCGACCACCGCGTCATCTTTCAGGATCAGGTGGATGCGTTCGGCGCCCTGCACTGCTGCTGCAGGAGAGGCTGCCGCCTTGACGCCGAAGGCAGCCAACGCGGCCACCTTTTCCGGGGAGCGATTCCATGCAGTGACGGTGTCGCCACGCTTTGCCGCCGCTTCGGCAAACGCCGCGCCGAGCAGCCCGGTTCCGAGATAAGCAATCTGTGCCATGGGAAAAATTCCTGTCAACGTGAACGAGTCACGATTCTTGCATTTTTTGCACGGTAGCGCAGCCCCACGACGGATGCGGAAGAGCGGGCGCCCGGGCCGCGTCAGGCAGCCGAGTCTGATGAACCGCGTCATGGCAGACAACGCAGGCTCCCATTGAAAACGTCACCGGCCGGGTAAATCGGGCGGTGACGTCGAAAGCGAAATCGCAGTCGATGCCAACATCAACTACGGCAGACCACGTATTTCTGATCGCGTATCAGCGATCGACTCGGGCAGCGCGATGCCGGCGGCGCTGCAGCATCGCGACCCCGAACAGGCCCGCCAGCATCAGCGCGATACTTGCCGGCTCCGGCACTTCGGCAGCCAGCAAGCGAGCGCCGAAGGCAGCCTGGACGACCGCACTCGGGTGAATGTGATCCCAGTACTGGAACTGATCGATGAAGCGCGCGTTGCCGGTGACAGGGTCGATACCGCCGCAGGCAGTCGTGGTCGTGGCCGGCGCTTTCGGATTGACGATCTGTACGCCGGTGTTCGTGTAGCAGGCATCCGTGGTGTTGGTGATGCCGTAGCTGGCTGCATTGCTGACGAAATCATTGTTGGCCGTATACAGGTCGAACAGCTTCAAATTCACGCCGGAATTGAACCCTGCCAGCCCGGCTGCCAGCAATCGATTGAACAGGATGCTGTCGTCATGCGCCAACGCCGCCTGCCCGGCTGGCGACTCCTGCGTGAATTCCGGAATCAGGCCGACGTCCGGCACATTGACGACCAGAAAATTCTTCGCACCTGCTTGGATCAGCGTATTGATGCTGTCGAGTTCGGCCCGCACACCTGCATTGACGAACTTCAGGTCGTTTTGATGCGCAGAGGTCCGCACGTCGTTGCCGCCAATGAATACCGTGAACAGCGAACTCGTGATGTCGGTCCGGGCCGAGAGCAGGAATGCGCCGACCTGGCTTTGCAGGTTTGCACCTTGCACGCCGGCCAGGTTGCCCGCCGTAGCACCTGCCACTGCGTAGTTGGTTCCACCGGGCGCAATGCCGAGGCCATAGATATCCTGGCCACCCGTAACGAACAGCGACGCCCGTGACTCCAGTCCGAGGCCGGCAGACAGCACCGCGACCGCTGTCGGTCCGTTGGTGAACGCATCCTTGTAAAACGGTGGATTGCCGAAGTTATGCCGGTAGAGATCGGCCAGATTGCCCTGGTCCGACAAACTGTCGCCGAAGATGTAATTCGAGGTGAAGGGGCCGGCCACGGCCAGGTTCGATACGAGGGCCACTGCGAGGGACGTGCCGATGACGGCGAGTGACTTGTTG
>JAYTLK010000157.1:0-23082 GCA_043729515.1 Herminiimonas sp. | reverse complement strand
ATCGACGGGTCCAGTGGCATCTACCAAGCGCAGCCGTCTCTCCCTGGTTCGAACCGTGCCCTCTGGAATTATGATTTTTCAATCAACACGGCCGGTTCCGAACAGCTTTTAAGCGGATTTCAGTATCGCTTGGGGGTTGACCATGATCCGACCGCGGGTACGCTTTTTAGCTACGTCAATCCGCTGACCGGCTTCGCTGGAAATTCCTTCTATCGTGGGCCCTTTGGCTTAGGGCCGATAACCGGTGTGCAGAACTCGGAAAACGTCGGCTTCGCCAGCACGCCGGGCGGCGCATTCAACGTCTCCGCTGATGGCTTGTATACCTTTAATCTGGCTGCCTTTGCACTCGACGACGGAAGCTTTTCAAATCCGCTTTCACAAACATCGATCCTGGTGCGTGTCGGTAACCCTGCAGCCGCTGCGGTTCCTGAGCCAATGACCCTGGCGCTGTTCGGCGTTGGTCTGCTGGGTTTTGCGGGCGCGCGTCGTCGCAAGGCGTAACTGCACGGCGATATCGCGGCGAAGCGACTGAACTTTCGCGGAGCAGCATTAAAAAAAGGGGCAACCGATTCGGCCGCCCCTTTTTTGCGTCGATTCCAAATGACCTACAACACCTCGCTCGCATGATCGGCCAGCCGCGAACGCTCGCCGCGGGCCAGCGTCACATGGCCGCTGTGCGCCCATCCCTTGAAGCGATCCACCACATAGGTCAGCCCGCTCGAACCTTCGGTCAGATACGGCGTGTCGATCTGCGCGATGTTGCCCAGGCAAATGATCTTCGTGCCAGGACCGGCGCGCGTGACCAGGGTCTTGATCTGTTTCGGCGTCAGATTCTGCGCTTCATCGACGATCAGGAACTTGTTGACGAAAGTGCGCCCACGCATGAAGTTCAGGGACTTGATCTTGATCTTCGACCGAATCAGGTCCTGGGTCGCGGCACGACCCCAGTCGCCACCATCCGAATCGGACTTGTTGAGCACTTCGAGGTTGTCGTCGAAGGCGCCCATCCACGGCGACATCTTCTCTTCTTCAGTGCCTGGCAGGAAACCGATGTCTTCACCCACCGGCACCGTCACGCGGGTGACGATGATCTCGTTGTACGTCTTTGTCTCGAGTACCTGTGCCAGGCCGGAGGCGAGCGCCAGCAGGGTCTTGCCGGTGCCGGCCTGGCCGAGCAGCGTGACGAAATCGCATTCGGGATCCATCAGCAGGTTCAGCGCAAAATTCTGTTCGCGGTTGCGCGCCTGCACGCCCCAGACACTGTTCTTGGCATGGCCGTAGTCGCGTAAGGTCCGGATGACGGCGGTCTTGCCATTGATCTGCGTGACATGGCCGTAAAAGGCGGCCTCGCCATTTTTCGGCTCCATGAACACGAACTGATTGACCAGCATCGCCGGCACCACCGGGCCGGTCAAGCGGTAATAGGTGTAGCCGGTGCCGTGCTTGTTTTCCTGCCAGGATTCCATGCCTTTTGCGTGCTTGTTCCAGAAATCATCGGGCAGCTGCATGATGCCGGAGTAGAGCAGGTCGGTGTCCTCCAGCACATGGTCATTGAAATACTCTTCGGCCGGCAAGCCCATGGCCCGCGCCTTGATGCGCATGTTGATGTCTTTTGACACCAGCACGATCGGTCGCCCCGGGTACTGCGATTCGAGCGCCCGCACCACGCCCAGGATCTGGTTGTCCGCCTTGCCTTCCGGCAGACCTTCCGGCAACTGCACATTGGCCAGTTTGGTCTGGAAAAACAACCGGCCACGGGCATCCTTGTTGCCGAGCTTCGAGAGCGGAATTCCTTCTTCGATGGCAGTCTCTTCCGAGCCACTGACCAGCGCGTCGAGCGAGCGCGAAACCTGACGCGCGTTGCGGGCCACTTCCGACATGCCTTTCTTGTGATCGTCCAGTTCCTCGAGCGTCATCATCGGCAGATAGACGTCATGTTCTTCGAATCGGAACAGCGAACTCGGGTCATGCATCAGCACGTTCGTGTCCAGCACGAACAGCTTGGTGGTGCCGGGCTTGTCGGCGCTGCGGCTGACACGTGACCTGGTGCGCGTGTCGGCCGGCTTGCCGGACGCTTTCGGCTTGTCGGCCCGCAGATTGCCCTTTGGCGCCGGAGCCACTGCCGGCAGGTTGGCCGGCGCCTTCGCTTCGACTGGCCGCGCGGCCGGCTCGATCAGTGTCAGGGGCTTGACCGACTTTCCTTTTTCCGCAACCGGATACTCTTGCGGTAACAACAGTGCTGCAGGCTTGGTCGGTAGTTTTGGCAGGGGCATCGGGATCTCGATCTTGAACGTGGAAAGGACGATCTGTCGAATGCCCGGAAGCAGGGCATCCGATGGTGTGCAACGGGGCTATCTTCGCCCAAAAACGAAAAAGCCGTTGCGGACAGTCGACGACCCTGTCCTTCAACGGCTTCCTGTGCGGCGGATGCATTCAATGCGTGAGAAATTCCCGTGTTCTTTGTGCGTTGAATGAAAATTTCAAACCAGCGTCTTCACAAATTCGAGCACTTCTTCTACGTGGGTCGGCACTTTCACGTTTCTCCATTCTTTCACCAATTTGCCGCTGGCGTCAATCACAAACGTCGAGCGGTCCACGCCGCGCACCTGCTTGCCGTACATGCTCTTCGTGCGCATGACGCCAAACTGCTGGCAGAGGATTTCCTCCGGGTCGCTGATCAAGTCGAAAGGCAGTGCAAGCTTGGTGCGGAAGCCCTCATGCGAGCGGATCGTGTCGCGGCTGACGCCGATGATGTCGGCGTTCACGGCGGCGAACTCGGGGTGGAGGTCGCGAAAATGCAACGCCTCGGTGGTGCAGCCGGGCGTGTTGTCTTTCGGGTAGAAATACAGCACCAGCGTACGACTTTGGAAATCCGACAGGGCGAAGCTGCCGGCGCCGGTCATGCTGGAAGTGAAATCAGGCACGAACTCGCCGACGATGGGGGATGCTGCTGGCACGAAGGTCTCCTGGACGATGGTTGGCAGTGTCGTTGGACACTGATGTTTCTGCTCAAGCGGGCTGGACGATCAGTTCACCGGAACGTCCTGGCAGGCTGCCCCAGCCAATGTCGGCCACAGGCAACGCAGCGTCGCGCAAGTGTGCATGATGCGTCGCCATCGAACCCAGACTGTATCCCTGGGCCGTCCAACCATCCAGCAACTGCTGGAAAATTGGGGCGAGTTTCTGACCTTCAAGCTCGGCATGCAAGGTAAACACATGGTCCCTCGGCGTCGCCGTCAGGCGCAGCAACATGGCGGCGATATTCGATCGGTCGATGACTTCGCCGCCGATCGTTCTGCCAAGCAGTTCATCGAGCGTCGGCAGGGTGGTCGGCAACTGGATGCAGTCGAGCGTGCGGTCAGCCTCACCGATCCGCAGCCGATAGGGTCCTGCCTGCGGATCGGTGAGGCTGCCATCGTCCTGAAGGCGCGCCCGGCCGTCCGATGCATATGCGAAGCCGAATGCATCAAGTTGCCGAAAAGCCGCGGGGTTCATCTGCCAGCCGGCCGCGCCATGTGTCTGCGGCGTTGTGCCGAAGATTTCGACGAAGCGATCATGGGCCTGCTGCATCTGGCCGGTCGTCCAGTCGGCGTCGCGCTGGCGCACGTTGTCTTGCCAGACGACGTGGTCCCAGGTGTGGATGCCGCATTCGAAGCCGGCGTCGCGCACGGCGCGCAGTTGATCGGCGCAGCCGCGGCCGATGTCGGGCGCCGGCAGAAGGACGCCGTACATCAATGTCTTCGCGCCGTAATGTTCGAGCACCGAGGTGCGCGACACCTTCTGGAAAAAACCTGGCCTCAGCGCCCGCCGCAACGCCCAGCCGGTATGGTCCGGCCCGAGCGAAAACAGGAAAGTCGCGCCGGCGTTCTGCGCCTCGAGCAGGCGCACCAGGTTCGGCACGCCTTCTCGACTGCCGCGATACGTGTCGACATCGATCTTCAGCGTCAGCAGCGGCACCGGTTCAATCCATCAAGGCTTTGGCTTCGGCGACCTGACCGCGATAGGCGTCGAAGATGTTGCGCAGGGTATCAGCCATGTTGGTGCGCGGTTGCCAGGCCAGCTCTTCGCAGGTGTTGGTAATCTTCGGCACGCGGTTTTGCACGTCCTGATAACCGGCGCCGTAGTACTGGCCCGAAGTGGTTTCGATGATCTGCACTTTTTTTGCGGCCTCCGCATATTCCGGATATTCGGCTGCCAGGGTCAGCATCATGGCCGCAAGTTCGCGGATCGAATAATTGTTCACGGGATTGCCGATGTTGTAGATCTTGCCGGTGGCAATGCCATCCTTGTTGGCGATGATCTTGATCAGCGCGTCGACACCGTCGTCGATATATGTGAAAGCGCGTTTCTGGGCACCGCCATCGACCAGCGAGATGTTTTCACCGCGTACGATATGGCCGAAAAACTGGGTCACCACACGTGAGCTTCCTTCCTTCGGCGTGTGGATCGAATCCAGGCCGGCGCCGATCCAGTTAAAGGGACGAAACAGCGTGAAATTCAAGCCTTCCATGCCATAGCCCCAGATGACGCGGTCCATCAACTGCTTGGCACAGGCATAGATCCAGCGCGGCTTGTTGATCGGGCCGTAGACCAGCGGCGAGGCTTCGGGGTCGAACTCGGCGTCGCCGCACATGCCGTAGACCTCGGAGGTCGACGGGAAGATCAAGTGTTTCTTGTACTTGGCGGCTGAACGCACGATCGGCAGGTTGGCCTCGAAATCAAGCTCAAACACCCGTAGCGGCTCCTTTACATAGGTCGATGGCGTCGCGATCGCCACCAGCGGCAGAATGACGTCGCATTTCTTGACGTGATACTCGACCCATTCCCGGTTGATGGTGATGTCGCCTTCGAAAAAATGCATCCGGTGCTTGTAGTCCGGGTTCTCCAGCACGTCGGTGATCCGGTTCGAGCTCATGTCCATTCCATACACGTCCCAGTCGGTGGTCTCGAGGATGCGCTTGGAAAGATGGTGGCCGATGAAACCATTGACGCCGAGGATCAGGACTTTTTTCATGACACATGCTTTCGTAAGGAACAAGGCCGCCGAACTGCTCGACGACGTGAAAAAGGTTAGTGGCCGCTGTGCTGGCGGGCGATCAGTGCTGCCAATCCGGTCGCCGTGACGGATCCGCCATCATGCAGGAGCGAGCCGATCAACAGCACGCCGCCGTCGCCGCAGATGCCGAGGCTGCGATTATCCACTACCGCCAGGCCAGGCCACGGATTTTCTTGCTTGGATGCAAATTCTTTTGCTTGCAACCGTTCGGCCTCCAATGCCGGCAGCAAGCGCGCTGCGGCGACGATCAGGCGGTCGCTTCCCAGATCCGTCCAGGCGCCGGGATAGGGTGGGGCGACGGCGCGCACGAGGTTATAGACCGCTGCTGCAGGTTGCTGCCAGTCGATGCGTCCATCCTCGGGCCGGCGGCCGCCGAAGTAGCTCCCTTGTGCCAGGATATTTGGCATGACCGGCGTGCGTCCCGCCAGCATGTCCGGCAATGCACGCCACAGCGTCTGTTCGGCCGCCACCACCACCTTGGCGAAGACTTCCGGCGCGGTGTCGTCGGGGAGGATCGGGACTGCGGTCTGCGCGACGATATGGCCGGCGTCCGGTTTGGCGACCATCAGATGCAGGGTGGCGCCGGTCTCGGTTTCGCCATGCAGCACTGCCCAGTTCACCGGCACCCGGCCGCGGTATTTCGGCAGCAGCGAGCCGTGCATGTTGAACGCGCCCCGTGGCGCTGTTTCGAGCAAGGCCACCGGCAGCATGTGCCGATAGTAAAAACTGAACAGGAAATCGGGCTGCGCCGCACGGACCTGCGCCAATACTTCAGGCGCCGCGACGTCTGGCGGGGCGATGCAGGCGATGCCGTGTTCCGCGCACAGTGCGGCAACCGACGCAAACCAGATCGTCTCGTTCGGATTGTCGTCGTGCGTGACGACGAGGGCGACTTCGACACCGCGCGCCAGCAACACCTGCAGGCACCGTACTCCGACATCATGATAGGCAAAGACAACTGCGCGCATCCGGTTCAGCGCTCCAGGGAGCGTGCCGACTGCACCGGATGCATGCCGGCCACGGCGGCCGGTCGATCCTGCTGCAGGATGGTCTGCACCACGTAGCGCGGCCGACCCCGCACCTGCTCATAGATCCGACCGACATATTCGCCCACCAGGCCGATGCCGAACAGGATCACGCCCATCAGGAAAAAAGCGATCGCAAACAGCGTGAAGACGCCCTCGACCTCGGCGCCGAACAGGAAACGGCGCGCCAGAAGCACCACGAACAGCGCGGCCGAGAAGAAAGCCAGCGCAATGCCGAGCAAGGAAAAGAATTGCAGCGGCACCAGCGAAAAGCCGGTGACCAGATCGAAATTCAGCCGGATCAGGCTGTAGAGGGAATATTTCGATTCCCCGGCCGAACGTTCTTCATGCGCCACCACGATCTCGGTCGGATTGCGCGCAAAGGTATAGGCCAGGGCCGGCACGAAGGTATTGACCTCGCTGCACTGGTTGATCAGGTCGATGACGTTGCGGCCGTAAGCACGCAGCATGTTGCCCTGGTCGGTCATCTGAATGCGGGTAATTTTTTCTCGCAAACGATTCATGGCGCGCGACGACACTGTCCGCCAGGCCGAATCCCGGCGCTCGCGGCGGATCGAGCCGACATAATCGTAGCCTTCGCGCATCTTCGCCACCAGATTGCCGATTTCCTCCGGAGGATTCTGCAGATCAGCATCGAGGGTAACGACGATGTCGCCGCGGGTTTCGGCAAAACCGGCCAGGATCGCCATGTGCTGGCCATAATTGCCGTTGAAAAGCACGACCCGGGTCACGTCCGGCCGCAGGCGAAAGCGGTCGGCGAGCATGGCTGCCGAGCGATCCCGGCTGCCGTCATTGATGAACACGATTTCATAAGGAAGACCGAGCGCGTCCAGCGCCGGATAGAGCCGCTCGAACAGCTTGTCGAGACCGGCTTCTTCGTTGTAGATCGGAATGACGACGGAAAGATCTGGTTTCATCAAAGTCTTACGTAAATGCCAGGACGGATTTTACCGCAGCGACCGTGCGGTCCACGTCTGCCTCTTGCATGGTGTTGAACATCGGCAGCGACACGATCTGGCGCCCGACCCGTTCGGCCACCGGGAACATGCCTGCGGCAAACCCGCGCGCGCGGTACATCGCCAGCAAGTGGATGGCCGGATAGTGGTAGCCGATGCCGATCTGACGCGCGATCATGCGCGCCATGAATTCGGCGCGTGGCAGGCGTTCCGGCAGCACCAGCTGGAACATGTGCCAGTTGCTGTTTTCATGGTCGGCCACTGGCAGCTGGGCGCCACTGTCGGCGGCGAATCCGTCTCCGAAAGCGGCGAAGTAGCGCCGTGCCAGCTGTTTGCGGTGCGCAGTGATGCGTTCGATATGCCGGAACTGGCCGATGCCGATGGCGGCGGCGACGTCGGTCATGTTGAATTTTCCGCCCAGGACGTCGACTTCAAGACCGTCCAGGCCGCTGCGCACCACGCCCTGCAGCCGGTATTTTTCCGCCAGTGTCGCTTCGGCGGCGTCGTTCAGGACCAGGCAGCCACCTTCGGACGAGGTGATGTTCTTGTTGGCCTGGAAGCTGAAGGAGACAAAGTCGCCCAGCGCACCGATGTGCTTGCCGCGCCAGGTGCTGCCGAGCGCCTGCGCCGCATCTTCCACCACCCGCAGGTCATGCCTGGCGGCGATCGCATACAGCCGGTCCATGTCCACCGGCAGGCCGGACAGATAGACCGGAATGATGGCCCGCGTGCGTGGCGTGATCGCCGCTTCGACTGCATCGAGATCGATGTTGCGCGTAATCGGATCGATGTCGGCAAATACCGGCGTGGCGCCGACTTCCAGGATCACGTTGGCGGTGGCCACCCAGGAGATCGGCGTGGTGATGACTTCATCGCCCGGACCGATGCCAGCGATGCGCAGGGCAATTTCCATCGTGCACGTGCCGGAATTGAACGTGCGCACCGGACGCCCGCCGCACCAGGCAGATAGCTGTTGCTCGAACAGTGCAACTTTCGGGCCACTGGTGATCCAGCCGGAACGCAGGACGTCGCCGACGGCGGCGATCGTATCTTCGTCGATGACCGGGCGGGCGAATGGCAGGAACGGCTCGTTCGCCTGGGAGGCCGGATCGGGGGGAATGGAAGTTGGCGGCAGGCTCATGGACGCGAAGAGGAGGTAGGGACGGTGGAACCCTGCAGTATCGCATAGAGAGTGCACCTGAAAAAGGGTCAGGCGGTCGAAACAAAATCGCTCACCGGCCAACCCGCCAGATGCTTCCTAGCTGCGTGTCAGCAGCGCCACGCCGAGGAGGATGACGCCGATGGCAGCCACACGCTGCAACGACACTGCTTCCCCGAGAAAATACCAGGCGCCGATGGCATTGACGATATATCCCAGCGACAGCAACGGATAGGCGATCGTCACATCCACCCGCGACAAACCGATGATCCAGACCATCACCGACAACACATAGCAGGCGAGTCCTCCCAGGATCGGCATCTGCGTGGCCAGCTTGACGCCGGTGGCGAGCCAGTTTTCCGCCGTCAGGTGAATCGCGCCGACGGCATTGGTGCCGGCCTTGAGCAGCAACTGCGCAACGGCGTTGAGCAAAATGCCGGTCAGGATGAAGCCGAAAGTGCTGATGTTCATTGGATGAAATCCGATCGATGGCAATGCCGTGTGGATGGATGGCGTCAGGAATGGCGTCGGGTCCAGGCAGCCACGGATGCGTCTGCGCAGTCGTTTGCATCAGCCCCGCCACGATGAAGCGCGTCAGCGGTTGGTCACCGCAATTCGCCGTGCATCCTGTGTGATCACCCGCATCGGCACACCCTGTGCCAGCAGCTCGCGGTAGATCTCGGGCCGTGTCACGGCCACTGCCTTCGGCCCGCTTTTCCAGGCCGTGATGAACGGCGCCATGGTCGGCATCCAGAGAGTCGGTTCCTGTTCCAGGCCGAATTCAAGTTCGTCGGCATGTGCGACCAAAATCATCGTCCGGCGCAGATAGAACGGCAGTGTCTGGTCATACAGACCGACCGCGTACAGCGGCGTCTGCGGCGTCAGTTCTGCGGCGATGGCGGGAACCATCGCTAGGCCGGAGCGGGTACGGCCATGTGGCTCGGCGCCCAGCATCAGCAGTTGCACCGCCAGGAAACCGGAGACTGCCAGCGCCAGCGTAGCGCGCGAAGCGATGTCGGCCCGCTGCTGGCGGCACCACCAGAGCACCGGCAAGGCGCCCGCCAGAGTCATGACAGCGGCCGCCGCCACCCAGGGCTGCGACGCCTGGTAATCGGCCAGGTCGACTGCTGATTTTGCGAAGCCCGGCAACTTCGGCACCAGTGCCAGCATGATCACGCCGAGCGCCGTGATGCTGCCGCCGACGAGCCACCAGGTTCGCTGTGGTGCGTGGCGCAGATAGACGGCCAGCAGCAGGGCCAGCGACGGAAAAATCGGCAGGATGTAGGAAGGCAGCTTCGAGCCGGAGACACTGAAGAATACGAAGATCAGGATGCTCCATACGAGCAGCAGCATCTTCGGTTGGAATGGGTTGCCGATTCCGTCACGGCCATGCATCAGGTCGCGAGCATCCGGGCGCCGCGCCGCCCACAGACTCTGCGCGCTCGCCGCCAGCCACGGCAGCAGTCCGGCGAACAGGATCGGCAAAAAGTAATACCACGCTCCCTCGCGGTGATGCACCTTGCTGGTAAAGCGCTGGAAGTGTTCGTGGATGAAAAAGAAGTGCGCGAATTCCGGATTTTTCAGCGACACCAGGATGAACCACGGCGCCGTGAGCAAGAAAAACAGCCCGAGTCCGGCCAGCAGGTGCAATCGCGTCCAGATCTTCCAATCGCGCGCTGCCAGCGTGTAGACGATCAGCACGGCGCCGGGCAGCGCCAGCCCGATCAGGCCCTTGGAGAGCACTGCCCACGCCATGCCGGCCCAGCAGGCCAGCATCCAGCGCCGGCGCCGGGTTGCATCGAGCGCCGTGCCCTGGGCAACGAGCATGGCGGCCAGGGTCAGCGTCATGCCGCCTGCCAACCCCATGTCGAGCGTGTTGATGTGACCCATCGCGGCCCAAAACAGGCAGGAGGCCAGGATCATTGCCGCGGAAATGCCGGCGTTGCGGCCGAATGCCCGGGCGCCGGCAACCCCTGTCAGGACGATCCCGAGATAGCCGCACAAACCGGTCCAGAGCCGCGCTTGCCATTCGCCGAGACCGAAGAACTTGAATGCCAGCGCCGTCATCCAGATCTGCAGCGGCGGCTTTTCGAAATACTTGATGCCGTTCAGGCGGGTCGTGATCCAGTCGCCGGTGGCGAGCATTTCACGCGCCATCTCGGCGTAACGGCCCTCGTCGGTCGGCACCAGGGTGCGCGCGCCGAGCATGGCGAACCAGATCAGGGTGAAGACAAGACCGAGGGCCCAGAGCAGGGCAGGCGAAGCATCGAAGCCTGGCAGGGCGTCATGCGACGGCTTGCCAGGCTGGCGGTCGGCGTGTCCGATCGGCTGGCCATCCGGGACGGCGCTGCCCGCGCCACCCGCACTGCCCGCACTGCCCGTACGATTCTCACGCACCGGCGGGGCCCTCGCGCTCGAAGATCAGCGCCAGTGCCACCTTCCGGCCCTCGGCCATGAGGATGTTGTAGGTACGGCAGGCAGCCGGGTTGTCCATGCACTCGACGCCGATCCGGCGCGCGGTCAGGGCAATGGTCAGCTTCGGATGCACGAAGCGCTGCCGGCGGCCGGTGCCGAGGATGACGACGTCCGGCCGGGTCGCTTCGAGGGCGGCGAAATCGTCGGCGGTGAGGCTGGCAAAGCTCTGAACCGGCCAGGGCGCCGCCGGCGTTTCCGGCAGTACCAGCAGACTGTCTTGATAACGGGCCAGATTGATCTCGACGCCGTCGTCATCGTAGGCGGTCACGGTCTGGTATTGCTGGGTAGCGTTTGCGTGCAGCTTCATGAGGATGTCACCGTCGAACCCGCGCCTGAACAGGCCGGGAAAATTGAATTCACGAAAAGCCGCATTGTAGCGTTTCCAGATGGCGGGAGCCGGGGCCGCCCGGGTTTGCATTGATAAAAAACGGCGGTTTCGGCAGAATGGACATCCTTTGTGGTGCAACATGGCAACCAAACCCATGCCGCCACTGATCGACTACAACAGGGATGGACGCCGTGCGACCGATTCAAAAGTCCAGGAAACTGGCAGACGTGTGCTACGACATCCGCGGGCCGGTGCTGGAAAAGGCCCGCCAGATGGAGGAAGAGGGCCACAAGATCATCAAGCTCAACATCGGCAACGTCGGCGCCTTCGGCTTCGACGCGCCCGACGAGATCGTGCAGGACATGATCCGCAACATGCAGAATGCGTCGGCCTACACCGATTCGAAAGGCATGTTCGCGCCGCGCAAGGCGATCATGCATTACAGCCAGCAGAAGAAGATCGCCGGCGTCACGATCGAGGATGTCTATCTCGGCAACGGGGCGTCGGAAATGATTGTCATGAGCATGAATGCGCTCTTGAACACCGGCGACGAAGTGCTGGTGCCGGCGCCGGATTATCCGCTCTGGACGGCAGCCGTCAGCCTGTCGGGCGGGGCGCCGGTGCATTATGTCTGCGACGAGCAGGCCGGTTGGTTTCCGGACATTGCCGACATGCGGGCGAAGATCAATGCGAACACGCGCGCCATCGTCGTCATCAACCCGAACAATCCGACCGGTGCACTGTATCCGGTGGCGCTGCTGCAGCAGATCGTCGAACTGGCGCGTGCGCACCAGCTGATCATCTTCGCCGACGAGATCTACGACAAGGTGCTCTACGACGGCAATGTCCACACTTCGCTGGCCTCGCTTGCCGACGACGTGTTGTTCATCACCTTCAATGGTTTGTCGAAGAACTACCGGTCCTGCGGCTACCGCGCCGGCTGGATGATCGTCTCCGGCGAAAAGCGGCATGCCAAGGATTACATCGAAGGCTTGAACATCCTGGCCTCGATGCGCCTGTGCGCCAATGCGCCGGGTCAATTCGCCATCCAGACCGCGCTGGGCGGCTATCAGAGCATCGACGATCTGGTCGCGCCGGGCGGACGGCTGGCACGCCAACGTGACATGGCCTACCGCCTCCTGACCGATATCCCGGGCGTCACCTGCGTCAAGCCGGGTTCTGCCTTGTACATGTTCCCCAAGCTCGATGCGACGATCTATCCGATCACCGACGACCAGCAGTTTGCCTATGAGCTGCTGGCCGAGCAGCGGGTGCTGATCGTTCAGGGTACCGGCTTCAACTGCCCGACGCCGGACCACTTTCGGGTCGTGTTCCTGCCGAATACGGACGATCTGGCCGAGTCGATGGGTCGCATCGCCCGTTTCCTGGAAGGCTATCGGCGGCGGCACGGCACGGATTGAATCGCTGCAAGCGCCTGCGGGTGGCCGTGTCGTCGCGCAACCCGGCAACGGGTCGCTGCGATATCATGACGGGCCATCGCAGGCAGTCGTGGCGGATTTCCCACTGCGCCGCGGTCGCCCGATCGCTGGATCGTCAATCAAAACTAAGCCCATGAACCCAATCAAAGTAGGCCTGCTCGGTATCGGTACCGTCGGCGCCGGTACATTCAACGTCTTGCAGCGCAATCAGGAAGAAATCAAGCGCCGTGCCGGCCGTGGCATCGAGATCGTGATGGTCGCCGACCTCGATGTCGTGCGCGCCAGGGCGCTGGTGGGCGAATCGGTGGAAGTCGTCGCCGACGCCAACCTGGTGGTGGAAAACCCCGACATCGACATCGTGATCGAACTGATCGGCGGCTACGGCATCGCACGCGAACTGGTGATGAAGGCGATCGCCAACGGCAAGCATGTCGTGACCGCCAACAAGGCGCTGCTGGCCACCCACGGCAATGCGCTGTTCAAGGCGGCGCAGGACAAGGGCGTCATGATTGCCTTCGAAGCAGCGGTTGCGGGTGGCATACCGATCATCAAGGCGCTGCGCGAGGGCCTGACGGCCAACCGCATCCAGTGGGTGGCCGGCATCATCAACGGCACCACGAATTTCATCTTGTCCGAGATGCGCGACAAGGGCCTCGATTTCGACACCGCCTTGAAGGACGCGCAGCGCCTGGGCTATGCCGAAGCCGACCCGACCTTCGACATCGAGGGCGTGGACGCTGCCCACAAGGCGACCCTGATGGCGTCCATCGCCTTCGGTATTCCGGTGCAGTTCGATAAAGCCCACGTGGAAGGCATCACGCAGCTGCAGGCAACCGACATTCGCTTCGCCGAGCAGCTCGGCTACCGCATCAAGCTGCTCGGGATCACCCGCCGCACGCCGCACGGCATCGAGCTGCGGGTGCATCCGACGCTGATCCCCGCGTCACGCCTGATCGCCAACGTCGAGGGCGCCATGAATGCCGTGCTGGTACAGGGCGACGCCGTGGGCGCGTCGCTCTATTACGGCAAGGGCGCCGGCGCCGAGCCGACTGCCTCGGCCGTGATCGCCGATCTGGTCGACATCACTCGTCTGGCCACCGCCGACCCGGAACACCGGGTGCCGCACCTGGCCTTCCAGCCGGACGCAATGACGAACACGCCGATCCTGCCGATGTCGGAGATCACCACCAGCTATTATCTGCGCATGCATGTGGCCGACAAGCTCGGCGTGCTGGCCGACGTCACGCGCATCCTGGCCGACGCCACCATCTCGATCGACGCCATGCTGCAAAAGGAGCCGGAGGAAGGCGAGCAGCAGACCGACATCATCATGCTGACCCACCAGACACAGGAAAAGCATGTCGATGCGGCGATTGCCCGGATCGAAGCCCTGCCGACCGTGATCGGCAGGGTCACCCGCATCCGCCTCGAAGAGCTGAGCTGATGGACTACGTCTCGACCCGTGGCCTGGCGCCGGCGCAGGCATTCTCCGACATCCTGCTCGGTGGGCTGGCGCCGGATGGCGGCCTGTATCTGCCGCATGACTATCCGCAGGTCAGCAGTGCCGAACTGACTGCCTGGCGTGGCGTGTCCTACGCCACGCTGGCGTTCGAGATCCTGAAGAAATTCGCCACCGACATTCCACCGGCAGACCTGCAGGCCATGACGACTCGCACTTACACGGCAGAAGTGTATGGCAACGGGCGCGCGGGCGAGGATGCGTCACGCATCACGCCGGTAACGCTGTTGGAGGCGGATGGCGACAAGCGGCTTCTGCTGCAGGCCCTGTCGAACGGGCCGACGCTGGCCTTCAAGGACATGGCCATGCAGCTGCTCGGCAACCTGTTCGAATACACCCTGGCGCGCGAACATGCGGAACTGAACATCTTCGGCGCTACCTCGGGTGACACCGGCAGTGCGGCCGAACACGCGATGCGTGGCAAGCGTGGCGTGCGCGTGTTCATGCTTTCGCCGCATGGAAAGATGAGTGCGTTTCAATGTGCGCAGATGTTCAGCCTGCAGGATCCGAACATTCACAACATCGCCATTCGCGGCGTGTTCGATGATTGCCAGGACATGGTCAAGGCGGTCTCCAACGACCTGCATTTCAAGACGAAGCAAAAGATCGGCACCGTCAATTCAATCAACTGGGCGCGGGTGGTGGCGCAGGTGGTGTACTACTTTCGCGGCTATCTGGAAACGACCACCGACAATGCGCAGAAGGTCTCGTTCACGGTGCCATCCGGGAATTTCGGCAATATCTGCGCTGGTCATATCGCCCGCATGATGGGCCTTCCGATCGATCGGCTGGTAGTGGCAACCAACGAGAATGACGTGCTGGACGAGTTCTTCCGCACCGGCGTCTATCGGGTGCGCAAGTCGGCCGAAACGCTGCACACCACCAGCCCCAGCATGGACATCAGCAAGGCCTCGAATTTCGAACGCTTCATTTTCGACTTGCTGGGCCGTGATGCCGATCGGGTGCGCACGCTGTTCCAGAAAGTCGAGACGCAGGGCGGCTTCGATCTTTCCGGCGGGCCGGGCAGCGATGGCGATGAATTCCGCCATGTCGACCATTTTGGTTTTGTCTCCGGCAAATCGGTGCATGCCGACCGGCTGGCGACGATCCGCGACGTGCATGCGCGCCATGGCATGATGATCGACACCCACACCGCTGATGGCGTGAAGGTCGCGCGCGAAAACGTGCAGCCGGGCGTGCCCATGATCGTGCTGGAAACCGCCTTGCCGGCTAAATTCAACGAGACGATCCGGGAAGCGCTCGGGCGCGATGCCGATCGCCCGGCCGGCTTCGCCGACATCGAGTCGCTGCCGCAGCGCTTCGAGGTAATGGATGCCGATGTCGCCCTGGTCCGCGCCTTCATCATGAATCACACCGGATTGTAGGTCACGATGGCGACGCAAGAATCCGCTCCAAAGCCCGCGCCCGTGCGCACCCCGATGATCAGCGTCGACGAGGCCCGCGACTTCCTGCTGGCGGCCGCCGATGCCCATGATGACGTGCGCGCGGCGCAGGAGCTGGTGTCGACACTGGACGCCAATGGCCGTGTGCTGGCTGCGGACCAGTCTTCGCAGATCGACGTGCCGCCGATGGACAACACCCAGATGGATGGCTATGCGGTGCGGGCTGCTGATTGCGCCAGCGGCGCAGCCAGCCTGCCGGTGTCGCAACGAATCCCGGCCGGCCACGTCGGCACGGCCCTCGTCGCGGGTACGGCTGCCCGCATCTTCACCGGCGCCATGATCCCTGCTGGCGCCGATGCCGTCGTCATGCAGGAAGCTTGCGACACCGAGCGTGGGCTGCAAGGCGATGTGGTGACGGTGCGGCATGTGCCGGCGAGCGGCGAGTGGATTCGCCGTGCCGGTGAAGACATCCGCGCCGGTGCGGTCATCCTGCACGCCGGCACACGGCTGCGGCCACAGGAACTCGGCCTGGCGGCATCGGTCGGCCTGGCCAGCCTGCCGGTGATTCGCCGCCTGCGGGTAGCCGTCTTTTTTACCGGCGATGAACTGGCGATGCCGGGCGAGCCGCTGGCGCCCGGCGCCATCTACAACTCGAACCGGTTCCTGCTGCGTGGCCTCCTGCAGAACTTGGGATGCGACCTGACCGACTACGGCGTCGTGCCCGATACCCTGCAAGCCACCCGCGAGACGCTGCGGCGGGCAGCGGCGGAGCATGATTTGATCATCACCTCGGGCGGTGTCTCGGTCGGGGAGGAGGATCATGTCCGCCCGGCCGTCGAAGCGGAAGGGCGGCTCAACATGTGGCAGATCGCCGTCAAGCCAGGCAAGCCGCTGGCGTTCGGCGAAATCCGGCGTGCGGGGGGCGCCGCTGACACATCGGTCGAGGGGCACGCGTTCTTTCTCGGACTGCCGGGCAACCCGGTGTCGAGCTTCGTCACCTTCCTGCTGTTCGTCCGCCCGTTCATGCTTCGCCTGCAGGGTGTGCAGGACGTGCTGCCACCGACGTTTTTCTTGCGTGCCGACTTTGACTGGGTAAAACCGGACCGGCGCAATGAATTCCTGCGCGCCCGCTTGAACGACGTTGGCGGGCTGGACTTGTATGCGAATCAGAGCAGCGGTGTACTGACATCGACGGTCTGGGGAGATGGCTTGATCGACAATCCGGCAGGGCAGCCGATCAAGGCCGGCGACCTGGTGCGCTTCCTGCCGTTCTCTGCATTGCTTGGCTGAAGTAAAATTGGCGCATGAACATTCAACTACGTTTTTTTGCGAGCGTTCGGGAAGCACTGGGCAGCGCTGCCGAATCGGTGTCCGTGCCCGACGATGTCCGGAACGTCGGCGCCTTGCGTGCGTTTCTGCGCCAGCGCGGCGGCGCCTGGACTGAGGCGCTGGCCGAGACCAGGCTGCTGCGCATGGCCTGCAACCAGCAGATGAGCGATGCATCGGCGCTGTTGACGGAGGGCTGTGAAGTGGCTTTTTTCCCCCCGGTGACTGGCGGTTGACCATGGCCGACAGCCCATTCATGGACACCGCGCCATGAGCATCCTGATCTGTGAAGAGGATTTCGACCTCACCACGGAAGTCGCAGGTCTGCGCGCCGGCCATCCGGAAGTCGGTGCCGTGGTCGCCTTTGTCGGCTCGGTGCGCGACATGAACGACGGCGCGCAGGTTGCCGAGATGACGCTCGAACATTATCCCGGCATGACGGAAAAATCGATCCAGGCGATCGTCGATCAGGCACGGGCGCGCTGGACGCTGTTCGGTACCCGCGTCATTCATCGCATCGGCGCGCTGGCGCCGCAAGCGCAGATCGTGCTGGTGGCGGTCACGGCGGCGCATCGCGGCGAAGCATTCGCAGCCTGCGAATTCATCATGGATTACCTGAAGACCGAGGCGCCGTTCTGGAAGAAGGAGTTGACGCCGGCAGGTGCGCGCTGGGTCGATGCCCGCGTGACGGATGATGGTGCACTGAAAAAATGGCGATCGGCCGAATTGCCGACGCGCAGTGGGGTTTTGCCGGACGATGCGGCTCATGCTGCGGACGACGCGCACCAGACCGATGGCACCGGGTCGGCGCACGGCACCAGGTCCGCGGCTGTGCCATGAGTTGGCTTGCCATCGCTCTCGGTGCGACTCTCGGCGCCTGGTTGCGCTGGGGTTTGGGCATCTGGCTCAATACTGCCGACGCCCGGGTCGCGCTCGGCACGTTGGCAGCCAATCTGGGCGGCGGCTTCGTCATCGGTATTGCGGTCGGTTTTTTTTCCGGGCATGCCGAACTGTCGCCCGCCTGGCGCCTGTTTGCAGTAACCGGTTTCCTAGGTGGGCTCACCACCTTTTCTTCCTTCTCCGCCGAATCGATGCTCCTGCTGCAGCGTGGCGAGATCGGCTGGGCCTTCGCCCACTCGGCACTGCATCTGGTGGGCTCGCTGGCCTGCTGCTTTGCTGGCTTCGCGGCCTACAAGGCGCTGGCTGCCTGAGCCGGTCCGGCCGGCGCGAAGGCCACCTGTTGCCATCACGACGCGGGTCGAAATACCTCGGCGTTCGAGATGGGATTATCGGCTCGGAAGCGAATCGTCAATGTTCTTGCAAGCGCAGTCGTCGTTTTTTCTTTTTGTCGCGCAACCTCTTCCAGCGCCTCGATCCATTGCTGATCGTTCATGTCTTCAGGTGCAATGACCAACGCATCGCTCGCCAAGGAATTTTTGGCGCGCAACGCTGCAAACTCGTCGGGATGCGTGCGTTCCAGGGCTTTGCACCACGGTCTCCATTGTGCCAGCCAGTCGTTGTGATCGTTGCCTGCCAGGCGCATCCGGACTTCCGACTCGGCCTCGTTGATATCGCGCTCGGACACATGGGAAGCGCCCCGGTGCCGCATCTTTCGCACGACGCCGGGCAAGCCCAGTCGGTCTGCAAGCGCAGTCGTATAGGCGAGCCGGACTTCAACGTCATCGGGATCGAAATACATGTGCAGCAAACGAATCTGCGTTGTCGCGATCTCATCGAGCACGTGTAACTTGAAACGGTCCACGCCGGATGCGTACAGGTCCTGCATGCTGAATTGACCGGTCTCCGCTTTCCAGTCGACAAGTGCCGCTTCCATGTTGTTCAGGGCAAGTGCTACCCGATCCGTGCAGTTGGTCAGCGCATCGGCCGCGATGGCAAAACAGGTGCCGCGCAGGGCGCTGGAGCGGCACATTGCATCGACCAGCGCATCGACCCGTTGAACCGGACCAGGTCGGGCCATCGCATTCAGGTATTCGCCCGTGCGCATGATCCGCCATTGAAAATGATTGAAGGCATTCGCGTCCTCTTCGGTTTCTGGAAATTCCCACCTGCGCCCCGTCAGGCGTCGCAGGAGCCAATGCGGACGAACGAGCGGCGTCTCGGACAGATTCGACATGGCCGGCAGATCGGCATAGCGCTGGAGTTCATCCGCTACGCGCGTTTCGCAGTCGCGCGCGATGGCGTCGGTGGGCAAGCGCAGGCGGTTGACATGATCACGCGCCTCTGCAAGGCGGCCAAGGCGGCGCAGCGGCATGATCGTTCGATCATGTATCCGGCGCGCCAGCGGACCGTCGCGGTGCACTATGCTGTTGACGGCGATGAAGGGCAACGCCGCACCGACCGCGATGCCGCGCGCGGTGTCGGCGCAGGCATTGACTGCCTGCAGCATCGCCCCGTCGTCTTTGGTGGCAACGATGGCTTGCCGGTGCCTGCCGTCGGTAGCACGAACAACGCCGCCGAATACAGCCGTGACGGGAGCACATCCGACCGCCACGGCAGCGCCGGTCGATGCCACGGTGGCGATCAGGCCCGCACTGATTGCTTCGGTCGCAACGCCCCTGGCGAGAACCAGTGTCTTTTTCGTCGATCGCGACAGCGAAAACGCAGGTGGTTCGGCGCTTAGCCCTGCCTCCAGGTATTAATGGAGCCGTGCCTGGCCATGCCGCATTTCCGACACGGTGGCGTCTCCGGGATAAGCAAATTGCGCAGAGGATTCGCTGGCAGCGCGTTGACTGTCGCGCCGTGCCTTTTCCAGGCCGGCAACGAGTTCCTTGACCTCCCTGCGCTGTTGCCGCCGCTGCGGCAGCGAAGCGGAAGTGCTGCGAGCCCCGGTGCCGGCACCATCGTCTTGCCCATCCGGAGGAAGATGAGCGGAGGTAATGGCGCTTCCTGGGGAACGGCAAACGGTGATTTGGGAGAGGCGCATGGAATGGCGACATCAGCGAAATGTCGATAGAAGAAAATTGCGGGATCGGTAGGGTATCGAAGCAACTGCCTTCGCTTCTCGCCAGGGGTGCCCCAATGCATGTCCGTTTGACGCGAGCTTGCCACTTTACAGAATCCAATGTTTTTGAAATTGACGAATCGCAATAACTTTTACATTTTTCTTATCTGTATCACGCTGCGCGGCGTACGCAGGTGCGCGCCGATGATCCGCATGCGGTGACTTGAATGTATGGGAAAGAACCCAAGTTATGGAAACAACGGAATATCCCGATTGATTTGCGGAGACCATCATGCGGCTGGACAAACTCACTACGAAGCTTCAAGAAGCCCTGGCGGACGCGCAAAGCCTTGCCGTCGGCAACGACAATCAATACATCGATCCATTGCACCTGTTGCAGGCGATGTTGAGCCAGGACGACAGCAGCACCCGGTCGCTGTTGCAACGGGCCGGCGCCAATCTGAATGGCCTGGCCACCGGCGCCAAGAACGCCATCGAGCATTTGGCGAAAGTGACCGGCACCGGTGGCGACGTTCAGGTCGGGCGTGAATTGACGGGCCTGCTGAACCTGGCCGATCGAGAATCGCAGAAGCGCGGTGATCAGTTTCTCTCCAGCGAAATGGTGTTGCTGGCTCTGACTGACGACAAGTCCCAGGCGGGACGGCTGGCGCGCGAAAACGGCGTGACCAGGAAAGCATTGGAAGCAGCCATCACTGCGGTGCGCGGCGGTGGTTCGGTCGATTCCTCGGATGCCGAAGGCCAGCGAGAGGCCCTGAAAAAATACACCATCGACCTCACCGAGCGGGCGCGCAGTGGAAAGCTTGACCCGGTGATCGGCCGCGACGACGAGATCCGGCGCGCAATCCAGGTTCTGCAGCGGCGCACCAAGAACAATCCGGTGCTGATCGGCGAACCGGGCGTGGGCAAGACCGCCATCGTCGAAGGGCTGGCGCAGCGGATCGTCAATGGCGAGGTGCCTGAAAGCCTGAAATCGAAACGCGTCCTCTCGCTCGACATGGCCGCGCTCGTGGCCGGCGCCAAGTATCGCGGCGAGTTCGAAGAGCGCCTGAAATCGGTGTTGAAGGAACTGGCGCTCGATGCCGGCCAGAGCATCGTCTTCATCGACGAGATGCACACGATGGTCGGCGCCGGGAAGGCGGAAGGCGCGATGGATGCGGGCAACATGTTGAAACCTGCCCTGGCACGTGGCGAGCTGCATTGCGTCGGCGCCACCACGCTCGACGAATACCGCAAGTACATCGAAAAGGATGCTGCGCTGGAACGGCGATTCCAGAAGATCCTGGTCGATGAGCCGAGTGTTGAAGCCACCATCGCCATCCTGCGCGGTCTGCAGGAAAAATACGAGGTGCATCACGGGGTCGACATCACCGACCCGGCCATCGTGGCGGCGGCAGAGCTGTCGCACCGCTACATCACCGACCGTTTCCTGCCCGACAAGGCGATCGACCTGATCGACGAGGCGGCCTCCAAGATCAAGATCGAGATCGATTCCAAACCGGAAGTCATGGACCGGCTGGACCGGCGCCTGATCCAGTTGAAGATCGAGCGCGAGGCGATCCGGCGGGAGAAGGACGAAGCCTCCCAGAAACGCATGTCGCTGATCGAGGAAGAGATCGAACGGCTTGGGCGCGAATATGCCGACCTGGAAGAAATCTGGAAGAGCGAAAAAGCGGCGGTTCAGGGTAGCCAGCACATCAAGGAAGAACTCGAGCAGGTAAAACTGCAGATTGAGGAGGCTACCCGCCAGAGCAACTGGCAGCTAGCCTCGGAATTGCGTTATGGCCGCCTGCCGGAACTCGACGCGCAGTTGAAGCAGGCTGACACCAGCGAGGCGAGCAATACCCGCCCACGCCTGGTGCGCACGCAGGTCGGGGTGGAGGAAATCGCCGAGGTGGTGTCGCGTGCCACCGGCATACCGGTATCGAAGATGCTGCAGGGCGAGCGCGACAAGCTGGTGCACATGGAAGACGCGCTGCACCAGCGGGTGATCGGCCAGCATGAGGCGATCGTGGCGGTGTCGGATGCGATCCGTCGCTCACGGGCCGGCCTGGGCGACCCGAACCGGCCCTACGGCTCGTTCATGTTCCTGGGCCCGACCGGGGTAGGCAAGACCGAACTGTGCAAGGCGCTGGCATCATTCCTGTTCGATACGGAAGACATGATGATCCGCATCGACATGAGCGAATTCATGGAGAAGCATTCGGTGGCCCGCCTGATCGGTGCGCCGCCGGGCTATGTCGGGTATGAAGAGGGTGGTTATCTGACTGAAGCCGTGCGACGAAAACCCTACAGCGTGATCCTGCTCGATGAAATCGAAAAAGCGCATCCGGATGTCTTCAACGTGCTGCTGCAGGTGCTGGACGATGGCCGCATGACCGATGGCCAGGGCCGTACGGTGGACTTCAAGAACACGGTGATCGTGATGACATCAAATCTCGGTTCGCACCGGATCCAGGCGATGGAAGGCAGTGACCCGTCGGTCGTGAAATTGGCCGTGATGGCCGAGGTGCGCGGGCATTTTCGGCCGGAGTTCATCAACCGGATCGACGAGATCGTGGTGTTCCATGCGCTCGACGAAAAGAACATCGGTGCCATCGCCAGAATTCAGTTGGCCACGCTCGAACAGCGACTGGCGAAGATGGAAATGGGCCTGACGGTGTCCGACGCAGCGCTGACCAAGATCGCCGAAGCCGGGTTTGACCCGGTGTACGGCGCGCGGCCATTGAAACGAGCGATTCAGCAACAGATCGAGAATCCGTTGTCGAAGCTGTTGCTGCAGGGACGGTTCGGGCCAAAGGAGCAGATTCATATTGACGTGGATCATGGCGAGTTGCGCTTTACCGCAGTCCTTCCAAGTGAGGACGCTGCGTAGGAGCAAGTGGCGTGATGAAGGACCGGCAACCGACCGGCTTACAATAGAGGCTGGCGACTGCAAGGATGGGTCGCCGGTCTTTTAACGTCTGCCGTGAGTCGCCCATGAATCCAGTCGCTGCCGCCAGTGTCGCCGTGCCAGTGTGCGTTGCAGCTGTCTCCACTGGAGCGGCCGGTGCGGTGTCTCGCTCTACCGCAACCGATTTTTCTTTCGGGACGACAGTGGTCCTGCCACCGCTCAAGCGGGATGCACAGGTCATCGGCATGGTCGCGGTCGCGCATGGCGTGTCCCATTTTTTTCATCTGATTCTGGCGCCGCTTTTTCCGTGGCTACAACAGGATTTCGATTTTTCCTATGCCCGGCTCGGGCTGCTGATGACTGGCTTCTTCGCTGTCTCGGGTGTCGGGCAGGCGCTGGCCGGTTTCGTGGTCGACCGGATCGGCGCCCGACCGGTGCTGTTCTTCGGCCTGGCGTGCCTGAGCGCGGCGGCACTGCTGCTGGCCTCGGCACAGGGGTTTGC
>JAYTLK010000156.1:0-21417 GCA_043729515.1 Herminiimonas sp. | reverse complement strand
GGAAGAGCTGCGGCTGACGCAGGCGTGCCTGAACAGCATTACAGGTAAATTCACACCGGATGATTTGCTGGGGGTGATTTTCAGCCGGTTCTGTATCGGGAAATAGGAATTTTTCTGTTTTTTTGCAGCCGCAGTCGTCACCGCTGCATGCTGGCGCGCTCTTTGGCAGATATCGGGAAGTTCTTGCTCGCTTCCGTACGGCAACGCGCTGTTGGTAAAATTCGCTTTACATAAACTGCAAGTTTCCCTCCTGAGTCAGCTCTGAGAGGACAACCAGGCATTCCTTGGATGAGGCAATTGTTTCATGGCAAATGACCAACATTCTTTGGTATCGGACGACTTCGGTCGGCGTTACTGGCGGTCTGTCCAGTCAGTCCCGAGCGTGTTTCCAGAAATTTTTCCTGGCGAACTGGATGATGCGACGCTCAGGCTTCTGGCCGACAATCTGCCAACCTTGAGCTGGGTTGCACGCGGCGATGGATATATCGTCTGGTACAACCGTCAGTGGCACGACTACTGCGGCACCACTGCCGAGCAGATGGAAGGGTGGGGATGGCAATCGGTACATGACCCGCAGTTGCTGCCGACCGTTGTTCAAAACTGGACAACGTCGATTGCCACTGGTCAGCCTTTCGAGATGGCTTTCCCGCTGAAAGGCGCTGACGGGATCTTTCGTCACTTCCAAACCCGCGCTCGCCCGATTTTCGATGCGAGTGGAAATGTCGCCCGTTGGTTCGGGATCAACTCAGATATCTCCGATCAAGTTGCGGCAGAAGAGTCCTTGCGTGCCGAGCGCGACCGGAGCACCGGCATCGTCAATTCGATGTCCGAAGCGCTCATCCTGTTGGACAAGAAGTTTCAGGTGCTTGACATTAATGCCGAAGGCCTGCGATTCGATACCCAGTCACGAGAATCGATCATCGGCAGATTGCACTGGGATGTATGGGCCGGTACCGAAGAAAGCGAGCAAGGAGAAATTTACAGGCAGGTGATGCAAGACCGTGTGGCGCGGTCCACGGAAATCAATTATGCGTGGGGTGACGGCCGCGATACCTGGTTTGACGTTCGGGTGTTCCCGCATCCGGAAGGCATTGCAATATTTTATCGGGATGTCACCGAAAAGAAGCACAGTGAATTGATGCTGCGCGATCGGGAGGCATTTACACGGTTACTGCTCGATTCCACCTCCGAGGCGTTTTACGCGGTCGACGCCGAAGGAAACACCACGCTTTGCAATAATGCGTTTCTCGAACTCCTGGGTTTCGAGAATCGGGAAGCGGTACTTGGCAAGAAGCTGCATGAGGTGATTCATCATTCCCATCCGGACGGTTCGCACTATTCGCATCTGGACTGTCCGATCTATCAGGCCGCATCTGCCGGTACCCGCGCGCAGGTCAAGGATGAGGTATTTTTTCGCGCAGACGGCACTGCGTTTCCCGTCGAATATCGGGTCGAGCCGATTGTCCAGAATGGACTGCTCCAAGGCGCGATCTGCACCTTCAGCGACATCACCAGGCAGGTCCAGGCCGAGAAGAGGGTGACACTTTTTCACTCGCTCAAGGATCGCCTGCATGCACTTGCAACGCCAACCGAAATCGTCAGGACAGCCGTTGAAATGCTGGGCCACCATCTGCAGGTAAGTCGCGTCGGCTTTGGTAAGATCGCGTCGGACAACGAAACCATCACGTTCGACATCGACTATGCAGACGGCGTCTCCCATCTGATCGGCGATTTTCCCATGGCAAATTTCGGTGTGGCGAACATGGCCGCATTGCAGGATGGCGAAACGACTGCCTACAGCGATTTGCGCATTGATCCGCGTACCCGGGATGCCGATTGGTCACTGATTCAGACACGCTCGGCAATGGCGGTGCCGCTCATCCGGGATAAACGACTCAAGGCGGTCCTGTACTTGAATCATTGCGACGTTCGCATCTGGGAGAAGGATGAAATCGCGTTGGTCCAAGATGTCGCCACCAGCACCTGGGATGCGCTGGAACGGGTTTATGCGGAAGAGGATCTGCGGAAGATCGCGGCTGATTTATCCGAGGTAAATCATCGCAAGACCGAATTCCTCGCCACCCTTGCACATGAGCTGCGTAACCCCTTGGCACCGATTCGAACCGGATTGGAACTGATGCGTATCGCCGAGGACAAGCCGGAAACCGTCAAGCGTGTTCGCATCATGATGGAACGGCAAATTGGCAACATGGTGCATCTCATCGACGATCTTCTCGATATCGCTCGAATCAGCAGCGGAAAAATCGCGCTCAAGAAAAAGATCATTTCGTTGCAGCAGGTCGTGACGGCTGCGGTCGAGACAAGCATGCCCGTGATCGAAAACAAGCGTCACGAATTGGTGGTCAATCTGCCGAACGAGACGCTGCTGATCAATGCAGACGTGGTTCGCATGACGCAAGTCCTGAGCAACCTCTTGACGAACGCAGCAAAATACACGCCGAGCAATGGGAGGCTGGACCTGACCTGCATTGAAGACGGCGGCGATGTGGTTATCCAGGTCAGCGACAATGGCATTGGCATCGCGGAGGAGTCGTTGACGCAGGTGTTTGAAATGTTCGCCCAGATCCAGCAAAGCAGCGAGCGCGCGTCGGGCGGCCTTGGAATCGGCCTTTCATTGGTTCAGCGATTGGTCGACATGCATGGGGGAACCGTCAGTGCGGCCAGCCCCGGGCAGGGTCAAGGCAGTACCTTCAAGGTGCGATTGCCGTTGGCTGGCGAAGCGGCTTGCCTGGGTATGGAAGATGCTGGTGGCAAGGCCGCATTGAATGCAGACAGCCAGGCACGGGCGTTACAGATTCTTGTAGCGGATGACAACAAGGACGCCGCCGAAATGCTGGCCAAACTGCTGCAAGTCGCCGGCCACGACGTCCGTATTGCCAACGACGGACATCATGCAGTGCGGATCGGCTTGGCCGACAAGCCGCATGTGGCCATCGTCGATATTGGCATGCCTGGACTGAATGGCTATGAAGTTGCCAAGATGTTACGCAAGAGCCCCGACCTGCGTCATACCGTCCTGATCGCATTGACCGGATGGGGTTCGACGGAGGATCTGGCCGCATCAAGGCGGGCCGGCTTTGATCATCACCTGACCAAGCCCGTACAGATCGCGAAAATCGAGCAGATATTGATGGCAATGTCTGGGAACAGCGCTTCATAGGCAAGCAAGCGCTGTCTCCAGATTCATCGACAGCATGCGCTCCTGCCAGACATTCCACGGTCAGCAGCAAAACGTCTGGTGGATCTGCGGCCTCAGTCCGATCCCGGACATTGCCGGCGTGAGGGGGTGCTGGTGGCGTGCAACGATGTCACCGCCGAGCCTTTGTCGAAGATGGAGATGGTTCGGCTCAACGGCCGGCTCGCCACTGAAATATTTCGCCGCGCAGGCGGGTGAAACTTGCATGCCGAATAGATAAGGCGACGATCGGGCGCTCTGCAAGTACGCCGTGACGCTGAGGCTTCGTGGGGATTGTGTTGCAACTGATTCGGTCGTCAATTTATGATGGCGCTTCTGGAAGAAAACACCGTGACTTGTGATGCCGGAATCCGAAGCAACGGCGCCACTGTCCAACGGCGATGCTCGGCATTTTTCCAGATGCAATGCCATCGGCAAACGCTGCAAACCACATGTCCTGGTCGGACGTGTCTGAATAACGGTGATGGGAAGTCTCATGCTGAAACGTACTTTTGCAACACTCGTCATGACCTTTGCCGGTTCCTGTCTGATCCATCCCCTGGCATGGTCGCAGCAGGCCGTGCGCATGTCGACGACGACCAGCACGGACAATTCAGGTTTGCTGCCCTACCTGCTTCCGGCATTCGAGGCGAGAACGGGTATCAAGGTCAATGTCATTGCGGTCGGGACCGGCAAGGCACTGGAATTGGCGAAGAATGGCGATGTCGACGTGACCCTGGTCCACGCCCGGCCGTCCGAGGACAAGTTCGTCGCCACCGGCGATGGCATCAACCGCCGTGACGTGATGTACAACGATTTCATCATCGTCGGACCGTCATCGGATCCGGCATCGATCAAGGCAAGCCGTGACGTGCAGTCGGCTCTGAAAAAAATCGTCGCCAGCAAGGCCAGGTTCATCTCGCGCGGCGACAACTCGGGCACTGACCAGATGGAAAAGCAATACTGGAAGCAGCTTGGCAACCAGCCACAGGGCGCAAGCTACATCTCGGCTGGCCTCGGCATGGGCGAGGTGCTGAACATGGCTGCCGAACTCAACGCCTACACGCTGACCGACCGCGCGACCTACAGCGCATACAAGGCAAAGACCGGCCTCGTCGTGGCCGTGGAGGGCGACCCGAACATGTTCAACCCGTACGGGATCATCGCCGTCAATCCGGCAAGGCATCCGGGTGTCAATTTCAAGGGGGCGATGCAGCTCGTCGACTGGATCACATCGGACGAAGGGCAGAATCTGATTGCCGGCTTCAAGGTGGATGGCCAGCAGGTGTTTTTCCCCTCGGCGAAGTCTGCAACCAAGTAACGCTGCCAGCGGCAGAGGGGTTCGGCCGAACCGAAACGGCGCGGCCCCGGACCATGTTTCGGTCCGGGGCCGCGCGATTGACTGCAGGCTTCAGGCAAGACGCTCGGCATTGCTGCCAGGCTGGTCTTTTTACTTCAGATGCTTCTTCAGCACTTCGCCGGCTTGTTCGAGCGATGCGCGCACTGCCGGCACCTGCGCAATTGCATTCAGCAACCCGAAATCGTGGATCATGCCGTTGTAACGCACGCTGGTGACAGCGACGCCAGCAGCATCGAGCTTGCGGCCATAAGCTTCGCCTTCATCACGCAGCACATCGTTTTCGGCAGTCTGGATGAAGGTCGGTGGCAGGCCCTTCAATTGCTCGATCGTTGCATTCAACGGTGAGGCATTGATTTCCTTGCGCTTGGCAACGTCGGTCGTGTAGTTATCCCAGAACCATTTCATCATGTTACGGGTCAGGAAATGGCCTTCGGCGAACTGCTTGTACGACGGCGTCTCGAAGTTGGCATCGACGACCGGCCAGAACAAGATCTCCGCGCGCAGTTTCGGTCCGCCCTTGTCCTTGGCCATCAATGCGACGACGGTGGCCATGTTTCCACCGACACTGTTGCCGGCAACTGCCAGGCGGGTGCCATCGACATTGATTTCCTTGCCATGCTCGGCGACCCACTTTGTCGCTTCATAGGCCTGGTTGATCGCCACGCCGTATTTTGCTTCCGGTGATGGCGTGTAGTTGACGAACACCGCTACGGCGCCGGATTCGACGACCAGGTCGCGCACGAAACGCTCATGGGTCGGATAGTCACCCAGCACCCAGCCGCCGCCGTGGAAGAACATGAACGCCGGCAGCTCGCCGGTGACGCCGGCAGGACGCACGATGGTCAGCTTGATGTCGCCACCGCCGGCCTTGATGGTCTTCTCCGAGACGTCGGCTTTCGGCAGCGTCAGCTTGACGCCGGACTGCGCGCCCGCCAGCACCTTGCGGGCTTCGACCGGCGAGAGTTGTTCGATCGGCTTGCCGCCGCCGGCTTCGAGTTTTTGCAGGAACGCCTGCACTTCATGGTCGACGTTGGGGTTGCCCGCCGCCGACGCAGTGCCGATTGACAATGCGGCGATGCCGGTTGCAATGGCAAGCTTGGTGAAGCGATCAAGAGAAGTCATGTAAGCCTTTTTGAATGAATGAAATGGTGCGATGAGACCGTCCCGCGCTGAGAACGAGTGCGTCAGGCAGCAGCGGGCAATTCATATCGTCCGCAATTATATAGCGAGCGATTTTTATGGATGTATTAATCGCATCACTGAGCGAGGCAGCGCACTCAGCCGGTGGGCTCCAGCAGTGCGTTGCGAAGGGTTGCCAACTGGCGGGTCATTGCCTTGAGTTGCGGGGTGTCACAGCCGGTTGCGCTCTGTATGTCGTCGGCAAGCCCGGTTGCCTGATGACGCAGCGCGCGGCCGGCGGCACTGAGCGAGACGATGACCCGACGCTCGTCCTCGATGGCGCGGGTGCGCGTCACCAGCCCGAGCGCCTCCATCCGCTTGAGCAGCGGCGTCAAGGTGGCCGAATCGAGGAACAAACGCTCGCCGATGCCGTTGACGGTCAGCCCGTTTTGCTCCCAGAGGGCCAGCATGACGAGATATTGCGGATAGGTGAGCCCAAGCGATTGCAGCCGCTTGCGGTACGCCTTGCTCATGGCCAGGGAAGCGGAGTACAGCGCAAAGCAAAGCTGCTCGTCGAGTCGGGGGACCACCGGTTTTTTTGGATTGCTCATCGTACCGAGTTTAAATCGCGCACTATTCGATGGCAATCGATAACGGTGCATGGCTGCATGACGCCGCCGGCGCGAGGAGGCGGGGAGCCTGCGCGAGCGCTGCCGTCACCGGGTCGTGAAAGACCAGTTGCGCGACGCTGCCACGCCATCGACAGTGCCCGTGAACTGCACGTCATAGGCCGTGCCGGGCGCCAGGACATCCAGCGCGATCAGCGCCGCCGCCGAGGCCGGTGTATGAATATCGGTGCCATGCTGCAGGATGGTCGCCGGCAGCGCCGTACCGCCGCGCGGCGCGATGCTGAAACTGCCGACCGTGACCGTGGACGTGATGTCGGCATGGATGCTCACGGGGTAACCAACCGTATTGCGATTCGGTATCGGGTCCGGCGACTCGAAGTCGCTGTCGAATTTCGTGGGCAGGCTGCGTTGCTGGTCGGCCGGATATACCAGAAAATTTCCCTTGCCCAAGGCCGGCGTCAAGCCGTCGGCCGTCATGTCGACCGTGAAATAGGTGCGGCCGCTGTTGGAAACAGCCGAACCTGCGCCTGCCTGGCGAAACAGCGGCTCGAAGATCGCGAAACGATGATAGATCGCCGCGATCAATTCTTCCGCTGCGTTGAAGCCGGACTGGTCCGACGTGCTGGAGATGACTTCACCATAGGCATAGCTGTTTCGCGCAAAACGGTATCCGGCCGCAGTCAGACGGTCGCCGACCGTGGCGCCGGTGAAGCCAGGCTTGCCCTGTATCTGGTCATGGGTGATGAGGTCGTTCAGTTGCTGGTACCGCGAATGGCCCTGCGCCGCGGTATCGATGGAAACAGTGCGGGCGAGCAGCGGTTCGCCCAGCATCTGGCGCCGGTAATTGAACCAGTTCAGGCCATCCGTGGCAGTGTCGCCAGTGGCCTGCGGTGCGCCAGGGCCGCCAATTGCCGACGCAGTTGCAGTCGACGTCGTGACCGCCGCCGGCGTGACGGCTACTGCCGTGGGTGATGCTGCGCTGGCGGGCGCATCGCTACCACCGCCTCCACCACATGAAGCCAGCAAGACCGAGAGCGAAACCGACAACAACCCGGTCCAACGGGCACCGGGGGCAGACGAGAATACGGCAATGGTCGGCATGGACGCACCTGGAAAATTGAAATAATGAAAAGTCAGCCGGACCTTGACGGGTCGCAATCAAGCTGACAATTACTTTTACAATAAATTGCAGGCCGATGGGTTGGCAGCAGCGCATGGCCTCATGCGTCATGCCCTACACAGGCCGGTCTGGTGCAGCGATCCGACACGGTTAAAAACAGGTCAAACCAATTCGAATCTGCCCACCGCACGGTTTTTCCGTACCTTATCCCATGGGAATACCGTGCCATTCATGGCGATGTAGATCCCGGGCGACAGGGTCTGGGCCACGCCACAGGCGAAACCGAGGTTGAACAGCGCATCCGAGCCGGCAACTTCATATGGCACCATGGCGCCCGTCAGGATCACGGTTTGTGTCAGCCCGGCGCTGCCGAGCACGCGCGCCGTCTCGGTCATGGTATCGGTGCCGTGGATGATTACCAACCGGTTTTCCGGGGCAGTGCGACAGGCTGCGAGAATGCGCAAGCGATCGGCATCCTGCATGTCGAGTGAATCCAGTGGCGGCAACTGCCGTAGCCTGACCTCGGCTCCCAGACGGGACCGTTGCAGCGCCTGCGGCAAGTGACTGTCGGCAAAGCGCAACTCACCGGTCAGCGGATCGTAGTGCTTGTCGAAGGTGCCGCCGGTGGCAATGATGCAAAGAGTCATGTGGGAACAGGATGAATGAGAGGTGTCGTTTCGACCGCAAACGCCGCAGGGAAGCAGGCGAGAGCATACCGCGCCGAAGCTTGATACATCACAATATTGCTCCAAAAAATGAACTCATCCATCCATTGATTGCCTGATCCAGTACACATCGGGACGAATTTTCCCGCCACGCCATCCATTGCCGAATCCCGCTACACTACGACACGCCAGGCCGCATGCAGCTGATCATTGCCCTGGCGTTCGTTCCCGACACTGTTGCCATTTCCATGAAACCCGTCGCTCCTGGTACCGTCATCTTCCACCGTCATCGCGGGTTCGGCGTCGTCACCGCCGTGAACCTGCTGACCGGCTGGATCAGTGCGCGCTTCGGCAGCGAAGTGCGCACGCTGGACCTGAACCTGTCGGCTGACGAAGTGCAGCATGCCGACGGCGAACCGATCCTGTTCCGGCGCGCGCCACCGGACCGCATGCCGCATGCACGGCTGATGGCGATGGTGCGCGAGCTGCACGGCGCCGGTTACCAGCGGTTGTACCTCTACAGCTGGCCGAAACCCTCCGGCTTGCACTGGCGCTGGCACCTTTTCACCGGCGAGCGCAACTGGATGCAGCGGCCCTGGCGCGAAGGCTGGTATGGCTCTGGCGCCGACTACAATTTCAATCCGGTCTTGGGCTGGGGCGATGCGCCCGGCGACACTCCGGCCCAACTGGCCAGCGCACTGGCGCAGACCGATCCCCAGGGCCTGTCGCAGGCGCTCGGTCGCGACGAGGACCATACTGCCTGGTTCGCCAACGCCTGCGACCTGCTGCTGCCGAATTACGCTTTCAGCCTGAACTGGGACCAGCGCAGTGCACCAGCCGATGAAGGGGTGCCGATCATCGCCGTCAAGCGCAACATACCGGACTACGATGGCCTGCCGCTGGAATGGCCACCGGGCTGGACCAGGCTCTGGAGCCGGACGTCGCCGGCCACACGCACCGCCCTCGGCACACGTCCGCCTACCTTGTCGGCGAGCTTGAAAAACGATTGAGAGCAGCGGTTGACTCCGCCTACCTGAATCAGGTACGCCGCGCTTGAAACGCATCAGAACAGATCTTCCTGCCGTCCCTTGCGCCGCCGTTCGTTCAACCATGCCAGCGCCACCTCGCGCGCACCTGGAATCAGGATGATGGCCTCGCCCGCCTGCACCACGCCGGTGTCGATCACGCGCAGGTAGAAACCCGAAAACCCGCTCTGGATCATCATCTTCGAGGCATGCGGAAATCCCAGCTTGGCATTGAGCTTGAAGCAAGGGTGGCGCGGCTCGGTTACCTGCAGCAGCGTGCTGCCGATCAGAAGGCGGTCGCCGATCCAGACATCGGTCTCCAGAATGCCTTCGATGGTCAGGTTCTCGCCTAGCCCGCCGGGTGCGATCGCCACTGCATCGACCGGTTGCTTCAGGCGCGCGGCGCGCTGCGTGTTCCAGAAATCATAGTGCTCCGACGGGTATGCATAAACCGCCTTGTCGAGCCCGCCATGCACGCTCTGGTCGGCTTGCTCATCTCCCGCAAGCCCAAGCCGGCCGACGGCAACAGTACCCACCGCTGGCTGCTTGTGAATGCCCGTGCGCACCCGGAGCTTCTCGCTGCCGTGGGTGACGAAGAGGTTGCCGACCGGTGCGACATTGACGCTCAATAATTTCATCGTAGGCAAGTGAAATGGTGGGAAGGTTTGATTGCGCAATTGTACGCAGGCAGCATCAACCCGCAGACAGAATCTGTTCACCTGAAAAAATCAGCGGATCAAATTGGTGCATGGGAAGTTGGATCGATCCAGATATGGTGCACGACGACAGTCCATGACGCATGACCCTTGCCTGCGGACAGGCACGCGACTTGCTATTTGCTACTTGGCAACGACAGTTTGCATTCCTGTCGAGGCGCCGTGCCTTGTGCTCTGCCCTGCGCTCCACCCTGCACCAACCACGCCCGTCGATCTGTCTCCCCATGAAAGCGTACCGCCATGAGCAACCTTTACCGCCCCTATGCAGCAGACCAGACGCTTGGCGGCGGGTGCTCCTGTGGCGCGCATGCCAGCCAGGGCGCGCATGATGCCGGACTGCGTGCCCGCGGCACCGATGCCGAGACCCTGTCGCAGGATTTCATCGAGGCGGCGCTGGTCAAGGCATTGTTTCCGCAAGACGGTTTGCGGCGACGCTTCCTGCAAGCCGTCGGCGCCGGCACGGCGCGGGCGGCCATTGCCAGCGTGCTGCCGATCAGTGCGATGCAGGCCATGGCGCAGGACAAGCGCTCGCTGGAAAAAAAGGACCTGAAGATCGGCTTCATCGCAATCACCTGCGCGACTCCCCTGATCATGGCCGACCCACTCGGCTTTTACAAAAAAGAAGGCCTGAACGTCACGCTGAACAAGACCGCTGGCTGGGCCCTCATCCGCGACAAGATGCTCAACCGCGAGCATGACGCTTCGCATTTCCTGTCGCCGATGCCGCTGGCAATTTCAATGGGCCTGGGATCGGTGGCGCAACCGATGAACGTGGCCACCATCCAGAACATCAACGGCCAGGCCATCACCCTGGCCAACAAGCACAAGGACAAGCGCGATCCGAAGCAGTGGAAGGGCTTCAAGTTCGCCGTGCCCTTCGATTACTCGATGCATAATTTTCTGTTGCGCTATTACCTGGCCGAGCACGGCCTGGACCCGGACAAGGACGTGCAGATCCGCGTGACGCCACCGCCGGAAATGGTGGCCAATCTGCGCGCCGGGAACATCGACGGTTTTCTGGGGCCGGATCCGTTCAACCAGCGGGCAGTGTTCGACGACGTCGGCTTCATCCATCTCCTGTCGAAGGAAATCTGGGACGGCCATCCGTGTTGCGCCTTCGGTGTCTCGACCGAGTTCATCAAGCAGAACCCGAACACCTTCATCGCCCTGTACCGCTCGGTGCTGACCGCCGCTGCCATGGCGCGCGAAGCCAAGAACCGCGAACTGATCGCGAAAGTCATCGCGCCGCAGAATTATTTGAATCAGCCGGAAGCAGTGCTCACGCAAGTGCTCACCGGCCGCTTCGCCGATGGCCTGGGCAACATCCGCACCGTGCCCGAGCGCGCCGATTTCGATCCGGTGCCATGGGATTCGATGGCAGTCTGGATGCTGACGCAGATGAAGCGCTGGGGCTACATCAAGGGCGAGGTCAACTACAAGGACATCGCCGAAAAAGTTTTCCTGCTGACCGACGCCAAGGCGCGCATGAAGGAGCTGGGCCAGAAGCCGCCCGAAGGTGCATACAAAAAGTACGTGATCATGGGCAAGGAGTTCGATGCCGACAAGGCAGACGCCTATGCCAACAGCTTTGCCATCAAGCGCACCTAGGAGCTGATCTTGACGATCTTGAAAAAGCCCGGCCTGTCGCTCGGCGCGAAGGCCGGGTTGCTGTCGCTGTTCATCCTGCTGGTGCTGATCGGCATCTGGCATGCCGCCACGCTGCCGCGCACGATCGCGGCCGTGCGCATGACGCCGGCCGAAGCCGAATACGCGAAGATGACCGGCAAGGGTGCGCCCGGCGCCACCACCAAGGCAAGCGATTTTCCGACGCCGGCGCAGATGGCCGAGACCGCCGTGCGCAGCCTGTCGGACCCGTTCTACGACAAGGGGCCCAACGACAAGGGCATCGGAATCCAGATCGGATACTCGCTGGCGCGCGTGGGACTCGGCTTCCTGCTTGCGGCATTGCTGGCCATCCCGCTCGGCTTCGTGATCGGCATGTCGCCCTTGCTGTATCGCGCCTTCGATCCCTTCATCCAGGTGTTGAAACCGATCTCGCCGCTGGCCTGGATGCCGATTGCGCTCTACACCATCAAGGATTCCTCGATCTCCGGCATCTTCGTCATCTTCATCTGCTCGGTCTGGCCGATGCTGATCAACACGGCCTTCGGCGTGGCCGGCGTGCGGCGCGAGTGGCTCAATGTCGCGCGCACTCTTGAAGTCACGCCCCTGCGTCGGGCCTTCTGCGTGATCCTGCCGGCAGCCGCGCCGACGATCTTGACCGGCATGCGCATCTCGATGGGCATCGCCTGGCTGGTCATCGTTGCGGCCGAAATGCTGGTCGGCGGCACCGGCATCGGCTACTTCGTCTGGAATGAATGGAACAACCTGTCGCTGACCAGCGTCATCTTCGCCATCCTGATGATCGGCGTGGTCGGCATGGTGCTCGACATGGCGTTCGCCCGGCTGCAAAAAGCCGTTACCTATGTGGAGTAATGCATGACAGCCGGATCATCCAGACCTTTCTTGCAGATCGAAGACCTTGGCAAGAGCTATGGCGGCCCGCCGGTGTTCGAACATGTCCACTTCGGCATCGAGCGCGGGGAATTCGCCTGCGTGATCGGCCATTCAGGCTGCGGCAAGACCACCATCCTGAATGTCCTGGCCGGGCTCGACACGGCCAGCGCCGGCAACGTCTTCATGGACGAGCGTGAAGTCGCCGGGCCGAGCCTGGAGCGCGGCGTCGTGTTCCAAGGACACGCCCTGATGCCGTGGCTGTCGGTGCTGCAGAACGTGCGCTTCGCGGTCAAGTCGCGCTGGCCGCAGTGGCCGGCAATCAAGATCGATGCGCATGCCATGCGCTACATCGAGATGGTCGGGTTGAAGGCGGTTGCCGCCAAAAAACCGTCGGAGCTGTCCGGCGGCATGAAGCAGCGCGTCGGCATTGCGCGCGCCTTTGCCATCGAGCCGAAGATGCTGCTGCTGGACGAACCCTTCGGCGCACTCGATGCCTTGACCCGCGGCGTGATACAGGATGAATTGCTGCGCATCTGCCAGGAGACGCACCAGACCGTGTTCATGATCACGCACGATGTCGATGAAGCCATTCTGCTGGCCGACAAGATCATCCTGATGAGCAATGGACCGCAGGCGCGCATCGCCGAAATCGTGCGCAACACGCTGCCAAGGGAACGCACCCGCACCGAGATGCATCACGATCCGCAGTTCTACAAGATCCGCAATCACCTGGTCGATTTTCTGGTGCATCGCTCGAAACAGTTTCAAGGCGCGGCACTGCCGGCGAACTGGATGCCGCCAGTGTTGGCGCCTGGATTGTCCGACGTCGCCATGGCTGCCTGAACAGTCCGGCGAGACCAACGCCGGCTGCAAAACCGAACCGAACCGACAGCCCGTTGTCGACCCGGTTGCCACCCGATTCCTTATCGCATCACCGCCTGATGCATCGCTTTCACCTCACCGCATTTCACTCCAGGAGCACTACATGGACCGTCTCACCGTCACCCAGAAAATTCTCGAAGCCAAGGTCAAGCATCACATGAAATGGGGCGAGATCGCACCCAAGCTCGGCGCCAGCAAGGAATGGACGACCGCCGCCTGCCTGGGCCAGATGACGTTCACCAAAACCCAGGCAGCCGCCGCGCAGGATCTGTTCGGTCTGACCGACGAAGAAGCTGCCTGGCTGCAGATCGTGCCCTACAAGGGCTCGCTCGCGACATCGGTGCCGACCGACCCGCTGATCTATCGCTGGTATGAAATCGTCAGCATCTACGGCACCACGATCAAGGAATTGATTCATGAAGAATTCGGCGACGGCATCATGAGCGCAATCGATTTTTCGATGGACATCCAGCGGCAGGCAGACCCGAAAGGCGACCGTGTTAATGTTGTCCTCTCAGGAAAATTCCTGCCCTATAAAACCTATTGATGCCAGCTACGAGCCTTTCCTGCTTTCCTGTTGCGGGCCCGCGCCGGCCGTCGCTTGATATAGTCCGGCGCAGTCGTCTTGCGCCGGCGCTGACATGCAGCCTGTTACTGGCGCCGCTGGTTTCCCGCGCTGATGCGCCGCCGCCGGATACCAACGGCAAACAGGCGCAGATCGAAAGGATCGTGGCCGAGATTTCGCCGCAGCGCATCGAGGCGATCATCAAGAAGCTGGTCGGCTTCCACACCCGCCACACTGCCTCCGACACCAGGTCGGAGACCACCGGCATCGGTGCCGCCCGACGCTGGATCCAGGCCGAGCTGACGCGCTGCGGCGCGGCCGCCGGCGGCCGGCTGCAGGTCTCGCTCGACAGCCACTTGCAGCCGGCCGGCGCGCGGCTGACGGCGCCGACCGAAATCGTCAACGTGGTGGCGACCTTGCCGGGTACGCAAAAGGAATCGCTGGACCGAATCTATGTCGTCAGCGGCCATTACGACACCATCAACAGCGACCTCTTGAACGTCAAGGATGCTGCGCCCGGCGCAAATGATGATGCCTCCGGCACGGCGGCCGTGATCGAGATGGCCTGCGTGATGGCGAAGCATTCTTTCGATGCGACGCTGGTCTTCATGGCGGTGGCGGGAGAAGAGCAGGGCCTGTTCGGCTCGACCCACTGGGCCGAAGGCGCGCGCCAGAAAAACCTGAACATTGCCGGCATGCTCGACAACGACATCATCGGCAGCTCCCGTGCCGACGATGGCCGGGTCGACGGCACCCAGGTCAGACTGTTTGCCGAAGGCTTGCCGTTATTAAAAGACGTACCGGATAACGTTCGCATGCTGCTGGCCACAGGCGGCGAAAATGATTCGCCGACCCGGCAGCTGGCGCGCCACGTGAAAGATATCGGGGAACGCTATGTGCCGAATTTCCGGGTCAACGTGATCCAGCGGCGCGACCGTTATCTGCGCGGCGGCGACCACATGCCGTTTCTCGAGCGCGGCTATGCGGCCCTGCGCTTTACCGAACCGAACGAGGATTTCCATCACCAGCATCAGAACGTGCGGATGGAAAACGGCATCCAGTACGGCGACCTGCCGCAGTTCGTCGATCCGCAGTACATTGCCCGCGTTGCCAGCGTGAATGCGGCGTCGCTGGCATCGCTGGCCAATGCCCCCGCTGCACCGCAGAAAGTGGTCTTGAAAACGCAGCAGCTGGAAAATGACTCGTCGCTTGCCTGGTCGCCCAATACCGAGCCGGACCTGCTTGGCTACCGGGTGGTCTGGCGCGAGACGACCGCGGCGCAGTGGCAGCATGCGCTGTGGGTCGGCAACGTCAGCCAGACCACCGTGAAGGGCCTGTCGAAGGACAACTACTTCATCGGCGTCGAGGCAGTCGACCGCGACGGCAATGTCAGCCCGGCGAGTTATCCGACACCGCAGCGGTGACAGGAACCGCGTCGAAGAGGACATTCTTCGGCTGACCGGCGGCAAAATCGACGATATTCTGGAACGCAGCGCGGAAGTAGATTTCGTAGCTGTCGGTCTCGACATAGCCGAGATGCGGTGCTGCCACCACGTTGTCCATGCGAAGCAGCGGTGAATCAGGCGCCAACGGCTCCGATTCATAGACGTCCAGCGCTGCCATGCCGGGCCGGCCCGCCTCCAGCGCAGCCTGCAGGGCGCCGGCGGCAATCAGCTCGGCCCGGCTGGTATTGACGATCATCGCCGTCGGTTTCATGCGCGCCAGATCGGCCGCGCCGACGATGCCGCGGGTGGCCTCGTTCAAGCGCAGGTGCAGGCTCAGCACGTCGGCGCAGCTGAAAAATTCTTCCTGCGACGCTGCCGCGTGATACCCATCCGCGTTGGCTGCTGCCAGGCTGGGGGTCCGGCCCCATACCATCACCCGCATGCCGAATGCCTGCCCGTAGGAAGCGATCCGGCGGCCGATCTTGCCATACCCCCAGATACCGAGCGTGCGACCCTGCAGCACCGTGCCCAGTGTGTTGCGCTCCGGGTCGAGCGAACTGATCTGCCAGAGACCTTGCTTGAAGTGCTGTAGATAGAGCGGCAACTTGCGGGCTGCGGCCATGATCAGCGCCCAGGTCAGCTCCGCCGGTGCGGTCGGGTCCCCCACGCCCTCGACGATCGTGATCCCGCAGGCAGCGGCCGCAGCGAGATCAATATGCCCGCTGACCTTGCCGGTCTGCGAAATCAGTTTCAGGTTCGGCAGCTTTGCCAGCAACTGTCGCGACAATGCCGTACGCTCGCGGATCAGCACGAGGGCGTCGAACGGCGCCAGGCGAATCGCCAGTTGGCCCGTGCCGCGCGCGCTGTTGGTAAATACCTTGATCTCGTGGCCATCGAGCAGGGAAAAGCAGGGCAGGCGGCGGACGCAGTCCTGGTAGTCGTCGAGTATGGCAATTTTCATGGGCAGGTCATTCTTGGCGTATTAAAAAGGCAACAGATGCCGCAGAAAATGGCGCGCTGCAGCAATTTTTGCTTGCCTTTTCTGAAATACCACGAGTGCGATTTTGCGTCCAGTCATTGAGGCAGAAATCGCTGCGGTGTACAATCGCCGCCAGTTTTTGGTTTTTTGACATCTTTTGATTTTCGTGGCAGTAGCGCGAGAGAAATGACCGTGCGGCAGCATCGCAGGCTGTTCCAGGCGCCTTTCGCCAGGGCATGTCCATTATTCATCATTTTAATGCGTTGGTCGGCGCCGCAGCAGCATTCGCCAAGAGCGGGTATTGCAAGTGCATCCGGACCCCGGAGGCAGCCGTATCCGGCCTGCTTTCGCCGGCCCGCTGATCGACCGCACGCAGTTGGACGCAGCGCAACGTCGTTGCAACCTGCGTTTTCGTTTTGACATTGGAGGAAGTATTCATGAATCAACCTGTGATGGGTGGCGTTGCAGCTCTGAACGTTCCGACGTACGTAAAGCAGCAAAAGCTGGTGAACTGGGTCGCCGAAATCGCCGCCCTGACGACGCCCGACAGCATCTACTGGTGCGACGGCTCGCAGGAAGAACATGACCGGCTGTGCGCCTTGATGGTCGCCGGCGGCACCATGAAGGCATTGAATTCGGAAAAGCGTCCGAACAGTTACCTCGCCAATTCCGATCCGGGCGATGTCGCCCGCGTGGAAGACCGTACCTTCATCTGCTGCGCAAAACAGGAAGACGCCGGCCCGACCAACAACTGGACCGATCCTGTCGAGATGCGCGCCACGATGCAGGGGCTGTTTGCGGGCTCCATGCGCGGCCGTACCCTTTATGTCGTGCCATTTTCAATGGGCCCGCTTGGCTCGCCGATTGCCCATATCGGCGTCGAACTCTCCGATTCGCCCTATGTTGCGGTCAACATGCGCATCATGACCCGCATGGGGCGGGCGGTGTACGAGGTGCTCGGCGCCGACGGCGAATTCGTGCCGTGCGTGCATACGGTAGGCGCACCGCTGGCCAAGGGCGAGAAGGACGTGCCATGGCCATGCAATCCAACCAAGTACATCGTTCACTATCCCGAAACGCGGGAAATCTGGTCCTTCGGTTCCGGCTACGGCGGCAATGCTCTGCTGGGCAAGAAGTGCTTTGCGCTGCGCATCGCCTCCAACATGGGTCGCGACCAGGGCTGGCTGGCCGAACACATGCTGATCCTGGGCGTGGAGTCACCGGCGGGTAAAAAGCACTATGTCGCCGCTGCCTTTCCTTCAGCCTGCGGCAAGACGAATTTCGCGATGCTGGTGCCGCCGACAAGTTTCAGCGGCTGGAAAGTCACCACCATCGGTGACGACATCGCCTGGATCAAGCCAGGTGCCGACGGTCGTTTGTATGCGATCAATCCGGAAGCGGGTTACTTCGGTGTGGCGCCAGGCACCAATCAGCAGACCAATCCCAACTGCATGGCGTCGATGGAACGCGACAGCATCTTCACCAATGTCGCCCTGACCGATGACGGCGACGTCTGGTGGGAGGGCCTGACAGAGACACCGCCGGCGCATCTGATCGACTGGCAGGGCAAGGACTGGACACCCGAATTGGCCAAGGAGACCGGGCGAAAGGCGGCGCATCCGAATTCCCGTTTCACGGTCGCCGCGATCCAGAATCCGGTGATCGACGACGCCTGGGACGATCCGGCAGGCGTGCCGCTGTCGGCCTTCATCTTCGGGGGCCGCCGCTCGACCACCGTGCCGCTGGTCACCGAAGCGCGCAACTGGGTCGAAGGCGTCTACATGGCTGCCACCATGGGTTCCGAAACCACGGCAGCCGCTACCGGCAAGCAGGGCGTGGTGCGGCGCGATCCATTCGCCATGCTGCCCTTCATTGGCTACAACATGAGCGACTATTTCCAGCACTGGCTGCAGATCGGCAAGAAGATCGCCGCATCACCCGCCGAGCTGCCAAAGATTTTCTGCGTCAACTGGTTCCGCACGGACGAGGCCGGCAAGTTCGTCTGGCCAGGGTTTTCCGACAACATGCGCGTGTTGAAATGGATGATCGACCGCATCGAAGGCAATGCCGGCGGCGCCGACAACCTGTTCGGCACGACACCGCGCTACAACGACTTGAGTTGGGAAGGCAGCGGTTTTTCGCAGCAGCAATTCGAGCGCATCACATCGATCGACAAGGCGGCCTGGCAGGCGGAGATTCTCCTGCATACCGAACTGTTCGACAAACTGCAGCATCACTTGCCAGCCGAACTGGTGTCGGCCAAGGCGCAGCTGGAGAAGCGGCTCGCCGCATAGACCGAGGATGCTGCCCATGATTGATCATGGGAGAAGGCAAAAAGGCGCCGTCGGTTGATTGACGCGCCTTTTTTTATTTCAGGGATGATCCAGTCATCTGCCGGGAATGAGCCCGACACTTGGCTCAGCGATGATCGAAAAGCGGATCACTGACCAGCTTCAATTCCCTGGCTTCCTCGACCATGCGCCGGTGGGCAATGCGCTTGCGCATGATGGCCGCATGCTGCTCGGCTGTCATCGGTGGGCTGGTTGTGAGTTCTTTCAACTGCGCAATGTTGGTGTAATTATTTTTGATGAGACGGCCCAAGTTCGTCGCTCCGCTGGAAATACGCTTCTGGCCCATGATGAAAGCCAAGCGAAGCCGTTTCAGGCGATCACACTGCAAAACAGCAGTGCGCTCGTAAAAGACGGATGGTTGCGATATTGCAACTACCCACCGCGTTCTTCGATTCTGCCCTAATTCCGGGGTTGCTGGCAGGCCAATCTGAAAATAGTGCGCATCGGACAGACATTTGCGAATCGTTGAAGTCCTGGTCTTTGAAAAACAAAAAAGCCCCACCGGCATGCCGGCAGGGCTCATCTGGCACCGTGTGTTGACTTAACCGCGCGATGCGAGCAAGCGCAGTTCGGCTGCCAGGTTCGGCTGTTGCGTCTCGAGTTCACGCGCCATCTGATTCAGCGCCGTGATACCTCGCAGATTGCGCCGCTCGGCCCGGAAGGCCAGTGGCTGGCGCCGATGAAACAGCATCAATGCCGCACGTGCAACGCCGCGCAAAAGTGGCTTGAACAGCCATAGCAAGGCTGCCAACAGGCCGAAACCGACCAGCGGGCGCAACGCCATGACGGCGACGCCAAAACCAGCCAGCATCGGACGCAACAGTGGCAGGGCAGATTCAACGGGGAAAGCGAAAGTAGCAATGGTCATGAGATTCTCCTAAACGGTTCTGATGCTGCGTTGCAGTATAGGCAGCCATCAGTTATACAGCTAATTTCCGTTTTGAATGATCGCCATGCTATTTCGTGATGATTAAAAAATTGGCAACTTGGTCGTGTTTTTCACTTCTTCCATGACCGCATAGGTGTGGGTCTCCCGCACGCCCTTCAGTTGCAACAATGACTTGCCTAGAAATTCCCGGTAGGCATTCATGTCACGCACCCGCGCCTTCACCAGATAATCGAAGCCGCCGGCCACCATGTGGCATTCGAGCACTTCCGGAATCACTTGCACGCTGCGCTTGAAAGCGTCGAAGACGTCCGGCGTGGTTCGATCGAGCACTACTTCGATGAACACCAGCAGCGACACGTCCAGCAACTGCGGATTGAGCTGCGCGGTGTAACCAAGCACATAGCCAGACTCCTGCAACTTGCGCACCCGCTCCAGGCATGCCGCTGGCGACAGATTCACGCGTGAAGCGAGTTCGACGTTGCTGATGCGCCCGTCGTTTTGCAGTTCTGCCAGGATTTTCTTGCTGATCTTGTCGAGCATGCCATTTGCCTAAAAATATTGTTCGGCATTATTTTGCCACGAAAAACAAAGTACTGACAATACCAATGTTTTCCAGAATTAATAAGGCGCTTCTCGCCCTAGAATCGAATCATTGCAATGTTCGTTGCCATAATTCAAGAAAATCATGATCCTTTCATCCGCCCTTGCTGCACAAGACGACCCGGCGTCGCTGCCGCTGCAGTCACGGATACCGGCAATCGATTGCTTCGCGCACGGTGCAGGCAGACAGGCCATCGATGCCGCCTATCGACGCCCGGAGCCGGACTGCGTTGCATTTCTCCAGGCACAGATGCGCCTGCAGGAAGAGCAAGCGCGTACTTCAAGTAATGATGATGCAAGCGTTGATGATTCACGCGTCGATAATGCGAGGTATCGAATTTTTGATCTGGCACAGAAGCTCGTCCTTGCAGTCCGGCGCGAACGCACCAAGGCTTCCGGCGTCGACGCCCTGATGCAGGAATTTTCGCTGTCGTCGGACGAAGGAGTGGCGCTGATGTGCATGGCCGAGGCACTGCTGCGCATTCCGGACACGGCCACTGCTGACCGGCTGATTGCCGACAAGATCGGCCGCGGCGACTGGCGCCGGCATCTTGGCAAATCACCTTCTCTGTTTGTCAATGCCGCGGCCTGGGGCCTGCTCATCACCGGCAAGCTGGTCGCGCGCCGGCCGCACGACTCCCTTGGCGCAGCACTCGGGCGCCTGTTGGCGAAAGGTGGGGCGCCACTGGTGCGGCGCGGCGTCGATCTGGCAATGCAGCTGCTCGGCAACCAGTTCGTCGCCGGGCAAACCATTGACGCTGCGCTGACCAACAGCCACGCCGGCAGCGCGAAGGGCTATCGTTATTCTTACGACATGCTGGGCGAAGCGGCGCTCACTGCCGACGATGCGCAGCGTTATTTCGACGCCTATCGGGAAGCGATCCACGCCATCGGCGCGGCAGCCGCCGGTGCCGGGGTGCGTGACGGCCCCGGTATTTCGGTCAAGCTGTCGGCCCTGCATCCGCGCTACAACCGCCTGCAGCGCGCCCGGGTCATGACTGAACTGCTGCCACGCCTGAAAATTCTGGTGCTGCTGGCACAGCACTACGACATCGGCATCAACATCGACGCCGAGGAAGCCGACCGGCTCGATCTCTCGCTCGATCTGCTCGAGGCCCTGGCAGCCGATCCGAATCTGAACAAGTTTGCCGGGCTGGGTTTCGTGGTGCAGGCTTATCAGAAGCGCTGTCCGTTTGTCATCGACCACATCGCCGACCTGGCCCGGCGGACCGGCCGTCGCTTCATGGTGCGATTGGTCAAGGGTGCTTACTGGGATAGCGAGATCAAGCGCGCGCAGGTCGATGGTCAAGCGGATTACCCGGTCTATACCCGCAAGCTGCACACCGACATGAGCTACCT
>JAYTLK010000155.1:0-15913 GCA_043729515.1 Herminiimonas sp. | reverse complement strand
CGACCTTCCTTGCGGCGTGTGTCCAGTACCGGTCGGTGAATGAAACAGGCTCGCCGGGCGGTTGGCAGTACGTATGACTGCGGTCGATGGCGCCATTCATAGTTCTGCGACGGTGGCACCATTGCACTGGGATCCTTTCTTCAACCTGGCGCAAAGTCGGCAGCATGCGCATGCCGGGCACCATAGTTCATTTGCAAGCAGCGCAAAGTCAGAAGGAGAAAAACGAGCGGCACAACAACAACAACGGTTTGACAAGGGGGGACCGATGGGCCAACAAGATAAAGTCAAAAAAGTCATTGAAGCGTCAAAAGGCGAATTACAGGCACGTCGCTCGATGACGCATGACGCCGGGCGCAGGTCGTTCCTGCGTAATTCGCTGGCAGTAGCCGGCGGCGTGGGTGGGGCGGGCACGGGTGCAATTGCCGCTGCCGAGGCATTGCAAATTGCCGACTACAGCAAGCAGATGGGTCGGCCGATACCGGCAGACGAATACGGTATGCCGTCGAAGTACGAAGCGCGCGTCAAGCGGCGGCGCAGCGACGTTTTGGTCAACAAGCAAAACTTCTCCGACTGGAGCATGACGCCGTTGCACCAACAGCACGGGATTACCACGCCAAATGGGCTCATCTATGAACGGCACCACAATGGTGTGCCCGATATTGACCCGGACAAGCACTTCCTTGTGATTCACGGCATGGTCAGAAAACCGCTCAAGCTGTCGATGTCGGATCTGATGCGCTATCCGTCGGTGTCAAAGTTTTACTTCATGGAGTGTTCCGGTAACGGCTTGACCGATTGGCTCAAGCCTGCTTCCAAGACAGTGCAGCAGTCGCACGGGTTGCTGTGCTGCGCGCAGTGGACCGGGGTGCCGGTTTCCTGGCTGCTAGACGAAGCCGGACTGCTGCCCGAAGTGAAATGGCTGGTCGCCGAGGGTGCGGATGGTTCCGGCCATCTGCGCAGCATTCCCGTCGAAAAAATGCTGGATGATGCCTTGCTGGTGTATGCCTCGAATGGCGAGATGCTGCGTGCGGAAAACGGATACCCCTTGCGACTCTTCATTCCGGGCTGGGAAGGGAATGTTTCGATCAAATGGCTCCGGCGCATCAAGGCAGGTACCGAACCCTGGCATGTACGCGGAGAAACGGCGCGTTACACCGATCCCATGCCGAACGGCATGTGGCGCCAGTTCAGTTTCGTAATGGAAGCCAAGTCGGTGGTAACGAAGCCGTCAGGCGGAATGAATCTCCAGCGCGGTTTCAACGAGATCGAGGGCTTTGCCTGGTCGGGCAGTGGCCGCATCAAGGCGGTGGATGTGACGGTCGATGGCGGCAAGACCTGGCAGGAAGCCCGGTTGGAAGAGCCCGTGCTCGACAAGTGCCTGACGCGTTTCCGGATGCACTGGAACTGGCAGGGCGGCCCAGCTGAAATTGCAAGCCGGGCGGTCGATAGCACTGGTTACGTCCAGCCAACCGTCGAGGACATAAAGAAGTCGCGCGCAATCAGTGGTTTTGTCCAGCATCACAATGGCGTGTTTCCCTGGAAGGTAGCTGCAAACGGCGAGGTGACCAATGGCATCGGCTAAAAAAATCACACAAGTCCTGCTACTGCTGACGCCCCTGGTCGGCTTGGCGGCCTGCATGTCGACCCTGCCAGCGCAAACTGGCCGGGCACACGCGGCACCTGCTGGCGCTGCCTTCGGCAAGCCGGTGTCGGAGCAGGACGTGGCAAGCTGGAACATCGATATCATGACCAAGGATGGAACCGGCCTGCCGCCCGGAAAGGGCGACGCAGTCCTCGGCCGGGCCGTCTACGAGCAGTACTGCATCGCTTGTCACGGCGAGAAAGCAAAAGGCGGCCCGGTGTTTGGCAGCATGGTCGGCGGCATTGGCTCGTTCAAGACAAATACCCGGGTGCTGACGCCGGGAAGCATGTATCCCTATGCACCCATCTTGTTCGACTATATCCGGCGGGCCATGCCGATGAATGCACCGCAATCGTTAAGCGATGACCAGGTGTATGCCGTGTCGGCTTACATTCTCCATCTCAATGGATTAGTTGGCGAGACGGATCAGATCAACGCCCGGACCATGCCGACGGTCATGATGCCTAATCGGAACGGTTTCATCGTGGATGATCGTCCCGACACGTCGGCAGTACGTTGCATGAGCAATTGCAAGTAGGCCCTGATCGATGCCATGATCATGGGCGACACCCTGCGCCAGGTCTTGCAACCGGCAGCGTCGGATACGACGGCGCTGCACGAATTCCTCGGTGGCTTGCCGTGGCCGGTCATCACCATTGACGACGCCGGTTGCGTGCTCCACATCAGCCAGACAATCCAGGGCTTCGCACAAAATGACGGCAGTCCCCGGCTTCATCTGGAGCAGGCTTTTCCCGCTTTCCATGCAGCACTATGTGGCGACCCCTGTCATCGGGTTGCCCAGACAACGGACCTGGTGCGGCAGGTCGGTGAACACACCGTGCATGAGCGTCTTGTTCTGCGTCCGGTATCCACCGGCGCTTATCTGATCGTCATCGATCAGACGACTCTGCACGATCTTGAAGTCACCAGCACCCAGACCGCACGCCTGGCGGCCCTCGGTTTCATGATAGCGGGCGTCTGCCATGAAATCAGCAATCCGATCACTTCGGTGCAATCGATGTTGCAACTGCTGCAGGCACAGCAGCAGCTTGCTCCCGCGTTGCTGGAGAAAGGGCTGGCCAACATCGCTTCAAGCATCAACCGACTGCTGCAGATTTCAAGCCGGTTGATGAATTTCAGCCGCGTAGGGGAGCAGAGCGGTACTGCATTCCGGCTCGATACGCTGGTTGAAGAAGCCATTGCCATTTTGCGGCAGGATCCGCGTGCTGCGCGGATCGACATTCACTTCGAACCTGGCAGCACGGCAGTGATCTTCGGTAGCATGAGCTGCATGCAGGAAGTGTTTGTCAATGTCTTCGAAAATGCGTTGCACGCGATGGGTGGCGTCGGCAGGCTCGACATTCACATCATCGATCTTCCCATGAACCGGGTTGCTGCCGACATTCGGGACACGGGCCCGGGCATTTCGCATCAGGTCATGCATCGCATCTTCGAGCCGTTCTTTACCACCAAGCCGGCGGGTCAGGGCAGTGGTCTCGGGCTATCGATCAGTAACGAAATCCTGCACGAACATCACGGTACGATCGGTGCGAAAAACAATCCTGACGGTGGCGCCTGCTTTCGCATCGATTTGCCATTATTCACGCCATTGGCATGAAGCCTGACAAGCCGCCGCTGCAGGCAGTAGCGCGCAGCATCGAGCGTATCCTGATCGTTGACGACGATCTCGGCATCTGCGAGTGCGTGCAGCTCTTGCTCGAAACCAGGGGCTTCGAATGCGTGGTCACCAATACGGTGGCGCAAGGAGTGGCCCGACTGCTGCGCGAACAGTTCAACCTGGTCATCACGGACCTGAAGCTGCCCGATGGCAGTGGCCTCGATGTTGTTACAACCGTCAGGGCGCATGAACAGGAACTGCCGGTAATTTTAATGACCAGCTTCTCTTCGGTCGAAAGCGCGATCGAAGCATTACGCATCGGCGCCATCGACTACCTCATCAAGCCGTTTCACAATGACGAGTTCTGTTTTGCCGTTGAACGCGCCCTCAAGGAGCGGCGCACGCTCAAGGAAAACCTGCTGCTGAAGCGGACGCTTAAAAAAATGGGCAATCGCCGCAGCATCATCGGTGATAGCGAAGGCATTCGCAAAATGCTTGCAGTCATACAGCGAATTGCCGCCACCAGTGCCAACGTGCTGATTCAGGGCGAGAGCGGCACAGGCAAGGAACTGGTCGCGCAGGCCCTGCATCATGGCGGCGACCGCGCCGGAAGTTCTTTTGTGCCGGTTAACTGCGGAGCGATACCGGCTGACTTACTCGAGTCAGAACTGTTCGGCCACGTGAAGGGCGCCTTCACCGGCGCCGTGCAGGCAAGCGACGGCCTGATTCGGGAAGCGTCGGGAGGCACGCTGTTTCTGGACGAAATTTCTGAAATGCCGCTGGCAGTCCAGGTCAAGCTGCTACGCATCATTCAGGAGCGGCAGGTGCGCCCGCTTGGATCGAGCCAATCCTACACCACCGATACGCGCTTCATTGCCGCGAGCAACCGAGATTTGAAAAGCGAAGTGGCGCGGGGCGCGTTTCGTGCTGACTTGTATTATCGTCTCAACGTCATCACGATACAGGTGCCGCCGCTGCGCGAACGTGGCGGCGACATTGCGATCCTGGCACGCCATTTTCTGGAAACGCACAGCCGGAAGATCGGCAAACGCCTGCCAGAGATGCAAGCGGATTTTCTGGGGTTGCTGGCACGTTATGACTGGCCCGGCAACGTCCGGGAACTGGAGAACCTGATCGAGCGTGCGGTGATCCTGGCCGATTCCGAAATGCTGACGGCCGCGGATTTCACCGACATCCTGTTGCTGCCGCCAGGTGAAACGCATGCGGCCATGCAGCCTGACGCGCACCGGACGATACAGCCGCTAGCGGCTGAACGCCCATTGTCGATCGAGGAGTACATCAAGGAATTCATCCTCCAGCATCAGGATGCACACAACGAAAACGAACTGGCCGCCATGCTTGGCATCGGACGCAAGGCGTTGTGGATGCGGCGCCGGCTCTGGGGACTTCCCAAGGGCCGGGGCGGAGACGCCGTTTGATTGCCTGCAGTCCGCATCGCGACGGTCACGCCGTTACGATGCGCGATTCGTAATTCGTAATTCGCGGCACGAAACTTGCTCGTACTATGGCAAGCGTTGCATGACGTCGCAGCGAAACGTGCGGTCAGCGTCCCTCGTGCGAGGCGGGCCTAATCAAGGAGAGCAATCATGTCGGATACGCCTCTGTGCAACATGCCACAAAGCCGGCTGCTGGAGCAGGCGAAATTCTTTGCAGGTCTCTCGCAGAGGCAGCGCTTGCAGGTCGTTGCAATCAGCCGGATCGAGCAGCATGTCGAAGGCGCGCCGATCTACAAGATTGGCGACGCTGCCGCGACCTTCTATCTGCTAATCGACGGCATGATTCGCTTCGCGATCAGCTATGGCAAGCGCGACACTTATGCCGGTGAAATCCTGCGCCGCGGGGAGGTCTTCGGTTGGGCCGCCATCACGCCTGTTGCCAACGTGCGCATCGCAACGGCTTCCTGCATGACGCCGTGTACGCTGTTGGCAATCGACGGCCTTGGACTTCGACGTTTGATGGAACAGGATCACAGCCTCGGTTTTCGCCTGATGACACAGCTGAACATCATTATTACCGGCACTCTGACGTCGTTTGCAGGCGGTTGAGCAGAGCGCCATGACGGTTGCCGCCGCAGCGTGAGCACAGCGCTGGTCGTGGTCGCCGTGCTGGTGGGCGTGCTCATTGGCGCAGTCGGCATCGGCGGCATACTGCTCATTCCTGCACTGAATCTGCTTGCCGGCCTGCCAATGCACACGGCCATGGCGACCGCTTTGTTGACATTCGTCTTCACCGGGCTTCTCGGAACCATGCTGTTCAACCGGCGCGGCAGCATCGACTGGACCATCACGGCACCGGTTTGCCTGGGCGCGGCGGCCTTTGGCGCATTCGGCGCCTGGGCCAATTCCCGCATCGACACGCACGTCTTGACCATGATCCTTGCAAGCGTGATCACCGCGGCCGGTATCAACTGCCTGGTACGGCGCCAGGCCAGCCGCCGTCCGGTGTTTGCCGACGCGCCCGACAGACGCAAGGGTTTGCTGCTGGCTATCGGCGCCCTCACCGGCTTTGGCTCCGGCCTGACCGGCGTGGGCGGGCCGGCGCTGTCGATACCACTGATGCTGCCGTTCGGCTTTTCAACGCTCGCCGTCATCGGCACGAGCCAGGTCGTGCAGATACTGGCGGCGGTCTCGGGCACGATCGGTCATCTTTATTACGGCAGCATCGATTTTCGACTGGCTGGATGGGTGACGCTTTGCGAGCTGATCGGCGTGCTGGTGGGCGTGCGCCTGGTACATGCGCTGCGCGGCGCCGCACTACGCGGCATCGTTGGCATGTTGTGCGTGCTGGTCGGCGTCGCTCTGCTGGCGAAAGCGATCGCATTCAGGTAAAAATCGGCCTTACGAAATGGTCTGGTAATACAGGTTCTGCGGATGATTTGCCTGCGCAAAGAAAAACCAGCGCTCGGCGATCAGTCCGCCAAACTGGACGAGGAAGGCCAGGCCCAGGATGGTTGCCGAACCGTTTTGCCGGCCTAGCCCTAACAGTATCAGTGGCAACAGGAACGCAGACACGAGGAAAATCCATTTTATCGAGCGCAGCAGTTGCGGTGTGCGGCCATGGAAGAACTGCCGTGTATTGTACGAGCCGCCCATGAAGCCCTGTGACTTTTGCACGATGCGCGGATGATGCACGCCGATCGCGGTTTGCAGACTTGATTTTGGCTTCAGTGCACCGTTGCGCACTAGCGACGCGACCCGCATGGCAAAGCCGGCAACCGTCAGGCAGATGGCACTGACGCTTAGTGCGTTGACCAGATCCGGCTCGACCAGGGCGACCAGCGCGCAGGCAAGCGTGAAACCGGATGCACAGCCGAGCAAAAAATAATTGACCAGCGTTAGCGGACTGGCCCATTCCTGCAGGAAGCGGATGCATGCGTAAATCATCCCTGTGCAGATGAAGAGTGCGATCGACAGGATCGCGCCGATTGCACCAAGCGACAGGGTCGTGCTCCAGCCAGCGTAGTGCCCGAGGCCGTAAGCAAATACGGACGCCATGAAGAGCGGCAGCGCGATGACTTCTCGCGACAGCCATGAGGTGCGCCACATCGCCGCCGCACGCCAGGCACGCTCCGGATGGCCGAGATGGAAGAACGAGGCGATCAAGCCCAGTCCTGTCAGCAGGAGGCAGATCGCGCTGCCTAGAACAAACAGCCGCGTGCTATCGGCGGTCGACAAAAGTTTCAGGCCGGCCGCGGCCTCGACGCCGTAGAGCGCCAGGAACAGCCCCTGTCCGGCGCCGATCAGGACAGTGAGAAAGATCACGGAGAAGGCAGGATTCATGGAGTTGAGCTCGCTGGTTGATGGCTGGGTGGCCTGCCGTCGTCCTTCACCATGACGCCGCGTCGTCGAGAGCCGGGGAAGCGGTGCCCGGCTTGGGTAGCATTTCGTCGATGCGGGTCGGATTGTCGGCACGCTTCAACTGATCCTCGCGCAGAATGATTTCGGTCTTGCGACGGGGCAGGTAGTGATTCGACGGCGCGGTGCCCCATTCGGGCATGAGCTGATAGCCGCCGCGCTCGCGAATGGCGGTCGAGACATTGGAGTCCGGATCGTGTACGTCGCCAAAAAGCCGCGCGCTGGTCGGGCATGCCATGACGCAGGCCGGCAGGCGGTCTTCCGGCGGCAGTGCCTGGTTGTCGATGCGGTCGGCGCACAGGGTGCACTTGGTCATGACCTGGCGATGCTCGTCGAGCTCGCGCACGCCGTACGGGCAGGCCCAGGCGCAGTAACCGCAGCCGATGCACTTGTCGTAATCGATCAGCACGATGCCGTCGGCCTCGCGCTTGTAGCTCGCGCCGGTCGGGCAGACCGGCACGCAGGGCGGCTCTTCGCAATGCAGGCAGGACTTTGGAAAGTGCATAGTCTGCGTTGACGGAAATTCGCCGACTTCGAAAGTCTGGACCCGGTTGAAAAAAGTGCCGGTCGGGTTCTCATCGTAGGGACGATCGTCCGACAGATAGCCGGCGCTGCCGGAAGTGTTCCACGACTTGCAGCTGGTCACGCAAGCCTGGCAACCGACACAGACGTTCAAATCGATGACAAGCGCCATTTGCGTCATGATGCCTCTCCTGTTGGATGGTGCTGCAGTCGGCTCATGTCAAGCACGCTGTTCATTCGGGCGTCTTTTCGCCGCCGAAATAGGCTTGCCAGACGCGCCGCACCGCCGTCGTTCCCGGCAGTGCCTTCATGGTCGAGAACTGCGGCCATGTCTCTTTCGGCTCATCCGGATCGGCCTTGCGGATGCGTACCCGCACGTCGTACCAGGCTGCCTGGCCGGTGACCGGATCGGAATTCGAGTACACCTTGCCGCCGGCGTCGGCTGGCAGTTCTTCAGAGATCAGGTGGTTGAGCAAAAAGCCCTTGCGCGACTCGTTGGCACCCGGCCCCAGGCGCCAGGCGCCTGACGCCTTGCCGATCGCATTCCAGGTCCATACCGTGCCCGGCTCGACCGCTTCGCTGAAGCGGCACATGCAACGCACCTTGTTCCACATCGACTCGACCCAGATCCAGTCGCCATCGGCAATGCCCTGATCAGCCGCCATGCGCGGATTGACGTACAGGTAGTTGTGCGCATGGATCTGACGCAGCCAGGCGTTCTGCGAATCCCACGAGTGATACATGGCCATTGGTCGCTGTGTGACCGCGTTCAGCGGGAAGCTCGCCTCATCGGTGGCCTGTGCTTCCAGTGGTGCGAAATAGAACGGCAGCGGATCGAAATGCGTTGCGATGCGCTCGCGCAGATGGTCGGGCGGCTGCTTGCCGGGCCGCTTGCCCTCGGCTGCGAGCCTGAATTTCTGCAGTACGTCGGAATAGATATGGATCAGGATCGGATCCGCATCGCGTCGCATGCGCACCCGCTGTGCCCACTCCATGTAGCCCTTGTTCCAGTTGCGCATGTACTGATAGGAGGCCGGCAAGGCATGATGAAAAAAGCAGTTGTTCTTCGCATACATTTCCCACTGGTTCGGATTGGGTTCGCCGAGAATCGATTTTTCGCCATCCTTGCCACGCCAGCCTGCGAGAAAGCCGATGCCTGAGCCAGGCTCGGTTTCATAGTTCACGACAAAGTCCTTGTAGTCGCGAAACTTGCGTGACTTGTCGGCATTGGTAAACGCCGGCAGCTTCAGGCGGCTGCCGAGTTCGACGATCACGTCCTGGAACGGTTTGCAGTTGCCCAGCGGCGCGATCACCGGAATGCGCACCGCGTCGACCGGACCGTCGAATTCGGAAATCGGTCGGTCCAGGATCGACATCACGTCATGGCGTTCGAGGTAGGTGGTGTCCGGCAGGATCAGGTCGGCAAATGCGGTCATCTCGGACTGGAACGCATCGCAGACGACGATGAACGGAATCTTGTAGTCGCCGTCGGCATCCTTGTCGTTCAGCATGTTGCGAACGCCGCTGGTGTTCATGCTCGAGTTCCAGGCCATGTTGGCCATGAAGATCAAGAGCGTATCGATGCGGTACGGGTCGCCGCGCCAGGCATTGGTGATCACGTTGTGCATCATGCCGTGCACCGACAACGGATGCTCCCAGGAGAACGCCTTGTCGATGCGCACCGGCTTGCCATCGTCGTCGACGCACAGGTCGTTGGGGTCGGCCGGAAAGCCCAGCGGCATGCCGTTCAACGGCGTGTTGGGCTGGATGCTGCCGGGGCCTTTCGGTGGCTTGGCGATCGGCGGTATGGCCCGTGGAAAAGGCGCTTTGTGACGGAAGCCGCCGGGGCGGTCAATGGTGCCCAGAAGGCTCATCAGGATCGCCAGCGCGCGCACGGTCTGGAAGCCGTTGGAGTGCGCTGCCAGGCCGCGCATGGCATGAAATGCGACCGGCGCGCCAGTGACACTTGCGTGCTCCTTGCCCCAGCAATCGGTCCAGGGAATCGGCAGATGGATCTTGTGATCGCGTGCGGTCACGCCCATCTCGTGGGCCAGACGGTAGATCGTCTCGGCCGGAATGCCGGTGATCTCTGCGGCCCACTCGGGCGTGTACTGGCGCACCCGGTCGACGAGCAACTGGAATGCCGGCCTGACGACGGTGCCGTCGGCCAGGGCGAAGGTGCCTCGCAGGCAGGGGTCGGCACCCTCGGTGTGGGTCGGCACCAACCTGCCGCTCAACCGGTCCCACCAGAACTTGTTGTGCGGATAGTCGGGATTGACTGCATCGCCTTCCGGATTCATGGCGAACAGTCCGAAGTCGTCGCTGGCTGCATCCTGATTGACCAGCTGACCGGCATTGCTGTAACGCGCCAGGAATTCGCGGTCGTACAGGCCCTTCTCGATGATCTGGTTGATCAGCGCCAGCAGCAGCGCGCCATCAGTACCGGGCTTGATCGGCACCCACTCATCGGCAATTGCCGAGTAGCCGGTGCGGATCGGATTGACCGAGATGAACTTGCCACCGCCGCGCTTGAATGCGGACAGACTGATTTTCAGGGGATTGGAATGATGGTCTTCTGCCGTGCCGATCATGATGAACAGCTTGGCACGGTCCAGATCCGGCCCGCCGAATTCCCAGAACGAGCCGCCGATGGTGTAGATCATGCCGGCGGCCATGTTGACCGAGCAGAAGCCGCCGTGTGCCGCGTAGTTGGGCGTACCGAACTGCTTGGCGAACATGCCGGTCAGTGCCTGCATCTGGTCGCGCCCGGTAAAAAGGGCGAACTTCTTCGGATCGGTCGCACGGATGTGCGACAGCCGTGTTTCCAGCAAGGTAAAGGCATGCTCCCAGGTGATCGGTTCGTATTCGGTTGAACCGCGATCGGTGCCGGGTTTCCTCAACAGGGGCTGTGTCAGGCGTGCCGGTGACTGCTGCTTCATGACGCCCGAAGCGCCTTTGGCGCAGATGACGCCCTTGTTCAGCGGATGTGCGGGATTGCCATCGATGTAGCGGATTTTTCCGTCGCGCAGATGGACCCGAATGCCGCATCGGCAAGCACACATGTAGCAGGTAGTGGTCTTGACTTCAAGGCCGGCGATATCTTCCGAGAGGGGGTCTGACACATGCGTTGAATCGGGCATCTGCACTCCAGGGCAATGGTCGCGTTGGTCAACCGCGACGTCAAGCCCGATCGCAATTCCTGTGCCACGTATTGCCGCTACATAACTCTGACGCGGCCATTGGCGGCTGCGCATCGACCTGGCGTCGGCCCCCGTATTGCGACTATTTAATTTGCTATCGATATCAGGAGGCGACAGATGTTTCGCAATGAAACAGGACAACGTTTCCTTATGAAACGGACGATCTGAAGCAACTGCCGCAGCCGCCTCGGTCGGCATTGCGCGCTCGCCAACGTGCAATGCCTGGAAAAATCAGCAATGGCGAGTCGGGCACGAACCATGCTCTTGAGAAAACATGACCTGTTGCCGATGCCGACTTTCCGGCCGCAACCTTCAGCTCCTGAAAGGAATGTCTCATGTCCCGCAACGCATCCGAATGGCAGCAGGAGCCGCCCTTTCCCGCCACGCATTTCGTTGACACCGCCATCTATACCGACGAGGCATTGTTTCGAGAAGAGCAGCAAAAGATTTTCAACAAGACCTGGATCATCGCCTGCCATGAGTCGGAAGTGCCGAATGCCTATGACTACCGGACCTTCAACCATCCTGGCGGCGCACCGCTCATCATCGTGCGCGGCGAGGACATGCAGGTACGCAGCTTCTACAATATCTGTCCGCATCGCGGCAATACGCTGCTGTATGAACCGGTCGGCAATGCCAAGCGCATCACCTGCATTTTCCATGCATGGTCTTTCGATGCGAAGGGCGACTGCATCGATATCTCGCGCGGCAAGCAGGGCTACCAGGAACGATTCGGCTGCGACAAGGCGGGCTTGCGCGAAGTACGCAGCGACATCGGCTTCGGCGGCTTCATCTGGGTCAACGTCGACGACCATGCGCCGGGCCTGAAGGATTACATCGGTGACGCAATGGGCATACTCGATGAAAACCTCAGCATGCCGCTTGAGGTATTCCATTATCACAAGGCGATCGTCAATACGAACTACAAGCTGTGGCACGACACCAACAGCGAGTTTTATCACGATTACATGCACTACTTCAATCGCATCACCGGCATGATCCAACCGGGATACTTTGACCGTAAATACACCGGTTTTCCGAACGGTCATGCTTCAGTTGGTTCGATGGCGATCAAGTACGACGCCTACGAAGGCAGCAAGCAGCGTGGCGTTGGCTGGCCGGGTCTGGCGCCGGGTGGCTGGGTGCTGATCGACCTGTTTCCCGGCATGACTTACAACCTGCGTACATCGGTCCTGCGCATGGATACGGCAATTCCGCTGGGCGCCAACAAGTTGCTGATCGAATTCCGCGGCCTGGGCCCGAAGAGCGATACGCCGGAGGAGCGCGCTGAAAGGATTCGCGACCATAACCAGATCTGGGGACCGTTCGGTCGCAATCTGCACGAAGACCTGCTCGGCGTGCACGGCCAGGGCCTTGCCATGCGCGACCGCAGCGACAGCAAGTGGGTCATCCACGGCCGTGAAGAAAACATGACGATTCATGACGAAGGCGGCATGCGCCATTTCTATGCCGAATGGAGCAAGCGCATGGGACGCCAGGCAAGCCATCCGTATGCGGACCAAGCAGTCGAGCCAGCCTGAGTCATCCAGGCCGGTCATCGCGCCTGAAACCAAACCAGAGCCAACGGGAGCAGTCGTGGAATCGAGACAATCGATAGAAGAGCTGATTTACAGGTCCAGCATGGCGCTGGACACCAGGGACTTCAATGGCTTCCTGGGCATGTGCGACCCAGCCTTCCATTATGCAATCACTACCTTCAGTCCGGAAATTCGCAAGGACATGACCTGGCTGGAGCATGATCACGCCGGCATGAAGACGCTTTTTGCCAACCTGCCAAAGCACAACAGCGATCAGTCGATGCTGAGCCGGCATGTCACGGTGTATCTCACCGAGGTGCTTGAAGGCGGTGCAACTGCGAAGGTCACCAGCGCGCTGCAGGTCTTCCGGACCACGCAGGACGGCGGCACGACCGAACTGTTCGCAGTGGGAAAAATGATCGACATCGTGAGAATCGGCGAGGGCGTGCCGAGGCTCCTGGATCGAAACGTGCGGCTCGACACGCGCATGCTCGGCTTCGGCTCCCATATCCCTTTCTGACCACCACTGACCCCCACACCAGATCGGGCGACACGATGAAAATCCAGGTCAATGCCAGAAATCGTGCGCATCACTTCGATACGGAAGTCGATGAAAACATTCTCTACGGCGGTCTCAGCGAGGCGGTCGATCTGCCCTACGAGTGCGGCAGCGGCACCTGCGGAACCTGCAAGGCGAAACGACTGTCCGGCGAAATCGTCGATCTGTGGCCGGAGGCGCCGGGCCGCAAATACCTGAAGGGCCCGGACGAATTCCTGATGTGCCAGTGCGTGGCGCGCTCCGATGCCGTGATCGAAGTGCCAGGATTCGTACAGACGATGGAGGCGGGCGCCTGTACGCCGGATTTCCTGGGCGGGCGCATTACGAGCGTCACCGCGCTGACCTCGGACGTTGTCCAGCTTTCGATCGAATTGTGGGAACCGCTGGAATTCGATGCCGGCCAGTTCGTGCTGATTCAGGTGCCCGGGGTGCAGGGCTTTCGGGGCTGGTCGATGGTGAACTATCAACGCCACTGCAAGACGGTCGAATTCGTCGTCAAGAAAAAACCGGGTGGCGGCGTATCAGACTGGCTTTTCGGCGACGACCGCATTGGCACCGAGGTCGAGGTATTCGGCCCGCTTGGACGCGCCACTTTTTATCCGAGTCTGGGCAAGAACATCCTGTGCATCGCCGGCGGCAGCGGCATCGCCGGCATGATGTCGATCCTCGCGCGCGCTGCCAGCGACGGCTACTTCACGCAATACGACGGCCATGTCTTTTTCGGCGTGCGCTCGATGCAGGATGCTTTTTTTCTGGACCGGTTCATGCAACTGCGGGAGCGCTGCGGCGACCGCTTGCAAGTAACCGTCGCCCTTTCGGAGGCGGACGCGACACCGGCCGAAGCGGCCGATTTCCCGCTGCTGAAATTCGAAACCGGCTTCGTCCACGAAGTCGCCGGCAAGAACATGCGAGGTTCTTACGAAAATATCCGCGCCTACCTTGCGGGTCCCACGGCGGCAGTGGATGCATCGATCCGGATGCTGTTGATGGCGCGGGTGTCGACCGATAACATCCGCTACGATAAATTCAGCTGAGGGCGACATGGTGAGCAAGATACATGTGTGCAGATCCAGCGAGATACCGGCCGACGGCATGAAGACCTTCGATGTCGCCGGCGGCCTGAAAATTCTGATCGCGAACGCCGGTTCGAATTTCTATGCCTATCAGGGAATCTGTCCGCATCAGGAAGTGTGTCTGGGCGAAGGATTTTTCGATGGCGCGGTGCTGACCTGTCATCAGCACCTGTGGCAATGGGACATTACCACCGGCGCGGCGGTCGGTCTGGCCGAAGCGCCGCTTGAAAGTTATCAGATCGACGTGGTCGAAGGCGAAATCTTCGTCGTCCAGGCCAGCGCATTGAAAGCCGCTGAGCTGTTTGCCGGCATCGCCGACGTAACCCATGACAAGCTCGGTGACATCGCTCGCCGGGAGGAGCGTCCGGGCGGCAGCATCCTCTACGAGATCGGCGACGCCACCGACGATCTCTACATTCTCGATTCAGGTCGGGTGGACTTCCAGATTGGTCGCGACGAGCGCACCAGCGCCGCCGGCTTCGTGCTGCACAAGGGAGAAGTCTTTGGCTGGGCAGCATTGTTGGAACAGCAGCCGCAGCGTATTGCCAGGGCGGTCTGCCTTGAAGATTCTGTACTGCTTCGCTTGAGCGGAGAGCAAACCCTGAAAATACTCGAAGCCGATCCGGCGACGGGCTACGCCGTCATGCGCAAGCTCGCCAGCCTGATTACGCGCCAGTTGACGGCGCCAACCGGAAAGTGAACGCAAAAAATACGTGACCAATGCAACCGCAGAAACCGCCTTAAAAAGTTTGTTCGAAAACCAAAAACAAATCACGCCGATCTTCATCCACCCGGATGGGCCACGGCGACAAAGGAGACCGGCATGACCCGTACAATCAATCGGCTGATTCAAGCAACACAACGCACGATGGTCGCATCCGTGATGGCACTTGCCATCGTGAACCTGCCCGCTGCGGCAGGAGACCTTGAATACGGCAAGGTAGGCGAGCCGATACAACTGGTTGTCGGCTATCAGCCCTACTACACGGAATCCTGGTCGGGCATTATTTTGCGTGGCAAGAAAATGTATGAAAAATATCTGCCAAAGGGATCGACGGTGGAGTTTGCGGTTGGCTTGCAGGGGGCGGTGATCGTCAACGCCATGTTGGCCGGCAAGCAGCACATCGGATACCTGGGCGACATGCCGGGCATCGTCGCCACCACCAAGCAGGAAGTCGCCGACATCCGCATTGTCGCCACGCTCGGCGTGGGCACCGACGAATGCAATATCTTCCTGGCACGGATGGACGCGCCAAAATTCGCCAGCCAGAAAGACGCCGTCAAATGGCTCGACGGCAAACAGGTGGCCGTTGCCAAGGGCAGTTGCGCCGACCGTTTCGGTCAAGCCGTCTTCAAGACCGAAAACATCAAGCCGGCAGCCTACCTGAACCAGAACATCGAAGTCATCACAAGCGGTTTTCGTGCCGGCAAGCTTGATGCCGCCGTCGTCTGGGAGCCGACCGCGTCGCGGCTGGTGCAGGAAGGGCTGGCAAAGCGCATCGCCTCGGGCAGCGTTGTCAACGAAAAGGATGGCGCCTATCTGGTCATGCGACATGACTTGATCAAGCAGCGTCCGGACGTTGCGAAAGCCTGGCTCAATGCCGAGCTCGACGCCCAGCTGTTTCTGGCCGACCCGAAAAACGCTGGCGAGGTTGCCCGCATGGCGAAGGAACAGTCGACCGGCTTTACGGAAAAAATCTTGTGGTCGTCGATGTACGGCAAAAATCCTGCGGATGTCGGCGGCGCTGACACGCGGCTCACGCTGCCATATCTGATTACGCCCGATGTGCGCAAGATGATCGACAACGCTACTGCCTTCCTGTTCTCGATCAAGAGCATCAATGTCGAGAAACTACGCCCGGAAGCGATCATGCCGGAGTTTGCCG
>JAYTLK010000154.1:0-42067 GCA_043729515.1 Herminiimonas sp. | reverse complement strand
CTTGACGATTCGACAAGACCGACCTTCAGTTTGTGTAGCAAAGGGCACAACGAGGCTGTCGCCCGGGCACATTGTCTTTACAAATCTAGTGCCTCTAGGCATCATCTAACGCTCTCTCTGTCATCTCGCCACGCCTCCCCGCGCATTCTATGGCTGCAGTTCTTCCTGCTACGGCATCCAGTTTTGCCATGTCCGGCCTGGCGCGTGCCTTGCTGCAGGCAGGCAAGCTGTCGTCGCAGCAGACCGAGTCGCTGACACGCCAGGCAAGCGCTGAAGGCAATCACTTCATCGACGTGCTGCTCATCAGCGGCGCCATCGATGCCCGCGCACTTGCCGCCTTCTGTTCCGACACGTTCGGCTATCCGTTGCTGGACATGACGTCGTTCAACCTGGCCGCATTGCCGGACAAGGTAATCGACCGCAAGCTGATGCAGAGCCAGCGCGTGATCGCGCTCGGCAAGCGCGGCAACCGGGTGGCGGTGGCGATCTCGGACCCGACCAACCTGCAGGCGCTGGACCAGATCAAGTTCCAGACCGAGATGATGGTCGAGCCGGTCATCGTCGAGCATCCGACGCTGCTGCAGCTGATCGAGAAATTCAGCCAGAGCGCCGAACAATCCCTGCGCGACTTTTCCAGCGACGATCTCGACATCGATTTCAGCGCCGAGGAAGTCGCCAGCCCGGTCGATTCGGTCGAGATCGACGATGCGCCGGTGGTGAAATTTTTGCAGAAGATCCTGACCGACGCCATCAACGTCGGCGCCTCCGACCTGCATTTCGAGCCATTCGAAAAATTTTACCGGATCCGTTTCCGGGTCGACGGCGTCTTGAAGGAAGTCGCGCAGCCACCGCTGGCGATCAAGGAAAAACTCGCCTCCCGCATCAAGGTCATCTCCAAGCTCGACATCTCCGAGAAACGCGTGCCGCAGGATGGCCGCATGAAGCTGGTGATATCAAAAACCAAGGCGATCGATTTCCGGGTCAGCACGCTGCCCACGCTCTTCGGTGAAAAGATCGTCATGCGGATCCTGGACGCGACCCAGGCGCAGATGGGCATCGAGTCGCTCGGCTACGACGCCGACCAGAAGGAAACCCTGATGGAGGCGATCCAGCGACCGTACGGCATGGTGCTGGTAACCGGTCCGACCGGCTCCGGCAAGACGGTGTCGCTCTACACTTGCCTGAACATCCTCAACAAGCCAGGCATCAACATCGCCACCGCCGAAGATCCGGCCGAGATCAATTTGCCAGGCGTGAACCAGGTCAACGTGAACGACCGTGCCGGACTGACCTTTCCGGTAGCCCTGAAAGCATTCCTGCGCCAGGACCCCGACATCATCATGGTCGGCGAAATCCGTGACCTGGAAACCGCCGATATCGCCATCAAGGCGGCGCAGACCGGCCACATGGTGTTCTCGACCCTGCATACCAACGACGCGCCGGCCACCTTGACGCGCCTGATGAACATGGGCGTGGCGCCGTTCAACATCGCCTCCTCCGTCATCCTGATCACGGCCCAGCGCCTGGCGCGGCGGCTGTGCACCTGCAAGCAGCCGACCGTGATCGCCGACGATGTGTTGGTGCAGGCCGGCTTTCGCGAAGAAGAACTCGACGGCAGCTGGTCGCCCTACAAGCCGGTCGGCTGCGACCGCTGCAGCGGCAGCGGCTACAAGGGGCGGGTCGGCATCTACCAGATCATGCCGATCTCGCCGGAGATCGAACGCATCATCTTGAATCACGGTTCGGCCATTGACATCGAAGCCCAGGCGCAGCGCGACGGTGTGCGCTCCCTGCGGCAATCCGGCCTGATCAAGGTTCGGCAAGGGCTGACCAGCCTGGAAGAGGTTCTCGGCTGTACCAATGAATAAGTCCCTATGAATCAGTACCACCGAATCAGTACCAACGAATAACCTGGGAGTACCGCATGGCTACTGCTGCCCGTTCAAATCCTGCCGTTCGCGGTCCGACCGACACCATCTTCGTCTGGGAAGGCCGGGACAAGGCCGGCAAGCAGGTGCGCGGCGAGATCCGGGCGCCGAGTGAATCGGTGGTCAACGTCACGTTGCGCCGGCAAGGCATCGCCACCACCAAGGTCAAGAAGAAAAGTTTCAGGAGCGGCAAAAGGATCACCGACAAGGACATCTCGCTCTTCACGCGGCAGTTGGCCACGATGATGAAGGCCGGCGTGCCGCTGCTGCAATCCTTCGACATCGTCGCCAAGGGTCATGCCAATCCGTCGGTCTCGAAACTGATCCAGGAAATCCGCAGCGATGTGGAAACCGGCACGAGTCTGAACCAGGCGTTCCGCAAATTTCCGCTGTACTTCGATCCGCTGTTCTGCAACCTGGTCGGCGCCGGCGAGCAGGCCGGTATTCTCGAAGACCTGTTGACGCGCCTGGCGATCTACAAGGAAAAGACGATCGCCATCAAAGGCAAGATCAAGTCGGCCTTGTTCTATCCGATCTCGATCCTGGTGGTGGCTTTCGTGGTGACGGCCGTGATCATGATCTGGGTGGTGCCGGCCTTCAAGGAAGTCTTCAAGAGCTTCGGCGCAGAATTGCCGGCGCCGACGCTGGTGGTGATGGCGATTTCCGATTTCTTCGTCAAGTGGTGGTACCTAATATTCGGCGGCATCTTCGGCGGCCTGTATTTCTTCTTTCAGGCCTGGCGCCGGTCGTTGAACATCCAGCGCGCCATGGACCGCGCGTTGTTGAAGGCGCCGATTTTCGGCGCCGTGATCCGCAAGGCAACGATCGCTCGCTGGACCCGCACCCTGGCCACCATGTTCGCCGCCGGCGTGCCGCTGGTGGAGTCGCTCGATTCGGTCGGTGGCGCCTCCGGCAATGCGGTGTATCTGGACGCGACCAAGAAGATCCAGTCCGAGGTCAGCACCGGCACCAGCCTGACGGTGGCCATGCAGAATGCAAACGTGTTCCCCAACATGGTCACGCAGATGGTGTCGATCGGCGAGGAATCCGGCTCGCTCGACCAGATGCTGGGAAAAGTCGCCGATTTCTACGAAGAGGAAGTCGATGAAGCCGTCGCTTCGTTGTCGTCGCTGATGGAGCCGCTGATCATGGTGATTCTCGGCGTGCTGATCGGCGGCCTGGTGATTGCCATGTATCTGCCGATCTTCAAGCTGGGCGCCGTGGTGTAAGCCTGACGCGCCCAGGCGCCGGCGCGTCGGCGCAGTGCAGTAAAAAACCCGCCTGGTCGAACCCGGCGGGTTTTTGCTTTGCACGCAAGGATGTGCCGGGATTTTTCAGTTTTCCTCACAGACACTGCGGACCGCTCCAACCATTTACATCCAGTCAACGTATCGACCGTCAGAAGACGGTCTACTGCCGCTTGCCCGAAAGTTTTCTCCCGCCGGCGCCACCTGGCGCCGGATTCCTTTCTTGTGAACGGCCATCGATGAATCCCCTGCAATCCAGTCCCGGCACCACCTTCAAAGCGTCTCCCGGAATGATGTACTTCGTGCAGCGCATGGTCGTCCACCAATCCATGCGCCGCGCGGTGGTGGCCATGCTGGGCGCCGGAATTCGCCTGTATCGGAGCATGACGGGCCCGATTGCCGCGGTGCGCCGGCGCCGCGAAGCACCGACCGATCGGCCGGTGCGCGCTGCCGTCACTGCAGCGCAATCACGCTCTTCGGTGCATGAACGGGTCATCCTGTCGCAACTGCAGGTGTCCGGCTTTGCGCCCCTGCCGGCCCTGCTGAGCGCACGCCAGATCGACGACATGCACGCCTTCCTGCAGGACAAGCCGGTCGTTGATCGACGCGACCATGCACGCTCCTTCCTGGCCTCGGCCGTGCCGCCCGGCGTACCCCTGGCCGACTACACCATGGCCGACATTCTCGCCTGCCCGCATCTGCTGGCCCTGGCCAACGATCCGCAACTGCTGGCCCTGGCGGCCGGCTACATCGGCTGCACGCCGACCATTTCCGCCATCATGTTGCGCTGGTCGTTTCCGAACGATGCACCCGGCGCCGGCGTGCAGGCTTTCCATCGTGACTCCGACGACTGGCGGTTCCTGAAAATATTCATCTACCTGACCGACGTCGACGAAGGCGCCGGCCCGCATGTCTATGTACGCGGCACCCACCGCGCAAATTCCACCCTGCGCCTGAAAACCTTTACCGACCGCGCCATCGAGGAAAGCTACGGTGACGCGCGCGTGGTCGTGACGGGCAAGCGTGGCTTCGCCTTCGCCGCCGACACCTACGGCGTCCACAAGGGCATGGTGCCGACTACCCGTCCGCGCCTGCTGCTGCAGATCCAGTATTCGATGCTGCCGGTGTTCGCCTATTCTTACCAGCCGCAACCGTATGCGGGCAAACTGGCGCTTGACCCGTACATCAATCGGCTGATGCTGCGCATGGGCTGAGCGCAGAGCGGCTCGGTGCGGTCGAGGGCTGTCCCTGGTAGCGCCGGCGGGCACCTATGCCGACGACAGCGAGTCGACAGGGCGTCGACAGCAAGTCGGCAGCGAGTCGGCAGCAAGCAGGCCACGAATAATTCGACCGGCCGCCGGAAAAGTCGATATTGTCTTGCAGCATCTGCATTATGATGGGCGCTGCTGCCACAGCGCCAATGCCGCGCGAGGACGATGACTCGATGAGACTGCCTGCCAGACGCACTTTTTTTTCGTCCTGCTTCAGCCCCGTGATGACGGTGGCCAGTACCGCCGCCGGCATGGCTACCGCCTGAGATGTCGTCGTTCCTTTTCCTGGCGCCATCCGGCGACCCGTTGGCAACCCTGTTCGCCTGTGTCGTCGGGCTGTTGATCGGCAGTTTCCTCAACGTCGTCATCTATCGCCTGCCGAAAATGATGGCGCGCGAATCAGACAACTACGTCGCTCACGAAAGCAGCCAGCCGCTGCCCCACACCGATCGCTTCGACCTGATGCTGCCGCGCTCGGCCTGTCCGCATTGCGGCCATCAGATCGCCGCCATTGAGAACATTCCGGTGCTGAGCTATCTGGCCCTGCGCGGCAGGTGCCGGCAATGCAAGGCGCCGATCTCGGCCCGTTATCCGACAGTCGAGTTGTTCACCGGACTGCTGTCGGGCTTGCTGATCTGGCGTTTCGGTGCCGGCCTGGCGGGCCTCGCCGTGCTGCTGTTCGCCTATCTGCTGATCGCCATGACCTTCATCGACGCCGACACCCAGCTGCTGCCGGATGACCTGACCCTGCCGCTGGTGTGGCTCGGCCTGCTGGTCAATCTCGACGGCCTGTTCGTGCCCCTGCAGGACGCCGTGATCGGCGCGGCAGCCGGCTACCTCAGTTTGTGGACGATTTTCTGGCTCTTCAAGCTGGCCACCGGCAAGGAAGGCATGGGCTACGGCGACTTCAAGCTGCTGGCGGCACTGGGCGCCTGGCTGGGATGGAAGATGCTGCCGGTGATCATCCTGATGTCGTCGGTGGTGGGCGCGGTGGTCGGCATCAGCCTGATCGTGCTGGCGCGGCGCGGGCGGGAAGTGCCGATGCCGTTCGGACCGTACCTGGCAGCCGCCGGCATGCTCAGCCTCTTGTATGGCAAGCCGCTGATGGACGCCTGGCTCGGCGTGCTGTCGCCGGCCTGAGGACGGCGACATGGTCCTCCCCGCCTCGACCGCAGATGCTGCGCAAGCCGTTGCCGGCGCGCGTGGCCCAACCGACCTGGACACCGGCACCCGCCGTTTCTCGATCGGCCTGACGGGCGGCATCGGTTCCGGCAAGTCCACCGTGGCCGACCTGTTCGCCGCACTGGGCGCCGCCGTCATCGACACCGACCTGATCGCCCACGCCTTGACCGCGCCGGGCGGTGTTGCCATGCCGGCGATCAGCGCCGCCTTCGGTCCTGCATTCATTTCTGCCGACGGCGCGCTGGATCGGGTCCGCATGCGGGGGCGGGTTTTTTCCGATGCGGCTGCCAAGAAGATGCTCGAATCGATCCTGCATCCACTGATCAGACAAGAGACCGAACGCGCCGCCGCAGTCGCGCAAGGCACCTACCTGCTGTATGTGGTGCCGCTGCTGGTCGAGTCCGGCAGCTGGCGTGCCCGGGTGGACCGCATCGTCGTCGTCGATTGTCCCGAGACGGTGCAGGTGGCGCGGGTCATGCGGCGCAACGCCATGCCGGAAACCGACGTGCGCGCGATCATGGCGTCGCAGGCGACGCGCCAGGCGCGCCTGGCTGCAGCCGACGATGTGATCCTCAACGAGGGCGATGCTTCCCTGTTGTCGCCGCAGGTCGGGCATCTGCATGCGGCGTTTTGCCGCATGGCAAAGCTGGACCGGTGAGACGCGGGACGCTCGGCCGCCCTGGGGGCAGCCGTCGCGGCGAAGAAGCGCAATTGCGCTGATGGCCTTGCACGATGGCGTGCTGTTGAATGCAGCTGCAAGACGATCAACCGACTAGACGTCAAGATTTGTAATTTTATCCAGCATCGTTCAGAATCACGATACTGTTGCCCGGCCAAACCAAAAAGGGACTCATGTCGATTGTCTACGAATACCCTTTCAACGAGCGTATTCGCACGTTGCTGCGGCTGGAAGACCTGTACGAAAAGTTCATGTTTTTTCTGCAGCAGGAACATCCGCAACAGCATCATGTGGCGCTCTCGACCATCTTTGAGATGCTGGAGGTGGCTGGCCGCGCCGATCTGAAATCCGATCTGTTGCAGGAACTCGAACGCCAGAAACAGACGCTGCTCGGCTTTCAATCCAATCCGAACGTGGAGCCAGCCCGCCTTGATGCAGTGCTGACTGAAGTCGATCGCGTGAGCACGGCGCTGATGGCATCGCAAGGCAAGACCGGCCAGAACGTGCGCGACAATGAATGGCTCATGAGCATCCGTGGACGCACCATCATTCCCGGTGGCGCCTGCGAGTTCGATTTGCCGTCATATTATGCGTGGCAGCATCAGCCGGCCGAGAAGCGCTATGCCGACATCTCGGCCTGGTTCCTGCCGCTGCTGCCGCTGTTCGATGCAATCTCGATCGTGCTGCGACTCCTGCGCGAGTCGGGGCGCGCCACCGGCATCGTGGCGCCGGCGGCGAGCTATCAGCAGATGTTGCAGGGGAAGGTATATCAGATGCTGCGTCTGTCGCTGGACATGTCGCTGGGCGCGATACCAGAGATTTCCGCCAACAAGTACATGCTTTGGGTGCGCTTCACGTCGCAAGGCGGCGACATGAAACCGAAACCGTTCGAGGGCGACGTGCCGTTCGAACTCACGCTGTGCAGTTTCTAGATCATCATGGTGGCGATCGTCGAATGCCCGACCTGTGGCAAGAAAGTCGAATGGACCGAGACCAGCAAGTTCAGGCCGTTCTGCAGCCTGCGCTGCAAGCAGATCGATCTGGGCGCTTGGGCGGAAGAAAAGTATGTCGTGCCGGCTGCCAATCCGGCTGACGAACCCGACGACGAAGGCAATCCGCGTTCGGCATAGGCAGGCTTGCAGGCGCTCCGGAAATCGGCTTGACGGCACGATCGCATCGCAGTGGCCTGGGCGAGGCGCCCGACGATCTCGACCTTGCAATCACGCGCTTTTCTACGTCGGTACGCCGGTGTCACGCGGCAGAAGTGCCGGCTGTCGACTGCGCCAGCCAGAGATCAACCGGTGCAGCTGACCCAGGCCGTCGGTCAGCGCCGCCGGTCCTGGTTGGAGAATGTCAGGCGATTTAATTTCATGCAACGCGTGGTCGCGGACCGCAGCGATCGCGGACCAGCCCGGCCGGGCCGACACGACATCGGGACGAAACTTCTTGCCGCACCAGGAGCCGATGATCATGTCGGGATTGCGCGCGATGATCTGCGCACCGTCGGCGATGATCCGGTCGCGCCCCATTGGCATGCGGCCCAGTTCGGCAAATCCGTCGATGCCGCCGGCAATGGCGATGAGCTCGGATACCCAACCGATTGCACTGATGTGCGGATTGTCCCATTCTTCGAAATACACTACCGGCCGTCGAATGCCGGCCCGATCCATCGCCTCGGACTGCATGCGGGTTGCCTGCATCGACGCGACCATGTCGGCCAGCAGCAAGTTGCCCTGATCTACCTGCCCGACAATTGCAGCAACCTGCGCCAGCATCGACAGTATTTGCGCAATGCTGCGCTGGTTGAAGACGGTCACCTGAATGCCGTGCCGAATCAGGCTGGCCGCAATATCAGCCTGCAAATCTGAAAAACCGAACACGCAATCCGGCTTCAGGGCCACGATGCGATCGATCCTGGCGCTGGTAAAGGCACTGACCTTCAATTTCTCGGCACGGGCGCGGGCCGGACGCACCGTGTAGCCGGAAATGCCGACGATCCTGTGTTCCTGGCCGAGCATGTAAAGCCATTCGGTGGTTTCTTCCGTCAGGCAGACGATGCGGGTGGGTCCGTGATCCGTCATGGGTGCAGTCGATTGCCAAAGGCACCAGTCTACAAGGCTTGCCGCAAGACCCGTGCAGCGGCCACCATGTTCTGCAGTGCCGGCCGCACCTCGGCCCAGGTGCGTGTCTTCAATCCGCAATCCGGATTGACCCAGAGCCGTTCGGCAGGTATGCGCTCGGCAGCCTTTCGCATCAGCGCCACCATTGCATCCTGCGTCGGAATGTTTGGCGAATGGATGTCGTAGACACCCGGGCCGATTTGGTTGGGATACTTGAAATCGTCAAACACGTCGAGCAATGCCATGTTGGAGCGCGATGTTTCGATGGTGATGACGTCAGCGTCCATCTGCGCAATTGCCGCGATGATGTCGCTGAATTCGGAGTAGCACATGTGCGTATGGATCTGCGTCGTATCCCTGACGCCGTTTGCCGCGATCCGGAAGGCGTCGACTGCCCATTGCAGATAGGCCGGCCATTGTGATCTGTGCAGCGGCAAGCCTTCACGCAGGGCGGCCTCGTCGATCTGGATGACCGGCGTGCCGGCATGCTCGAGATCCAGAACCTCCTGACGGATCGCCAGTGCCAGCTGGAGGCAGGATGCCGAGCGCGGCTGGTCATCTCGCACGAAGGACCAGTTGAGCATCGTGACCGGGCCGGTCAGCATGCCTTTCAACGGCTTGTGCGTGAGTGATTGCGCATACCGGGTCCACGCGACGGTCATCGGCGCCGGTCGGTGTATGTCACCGAAGAGAATCGGCGGCTTGACGCAGCGCGAGCCGTACGACTGTACCCAACCGAACTCGCTGAATGCATAGCCGTCGAGTTGCTCGCCGAAGTATTCGACCATGTCGTTGCGCTCCGGCTCGCCATGCACGAAAACATCCAGGCCAAGCGCTTCCTGTTCTGCAATGCAGCGCGCGATCTCGTCGCGCATGGCGGCGTCATAGGCCTCCCGGCTGATCTCGCCAAGCCGATGACGCCGGCGTGTCTCGCGGATGTGCGCTGTCTGCGGAAACGAGCCGATGCTGGTGGTTGGATAGTCAGGCAGTTGCAGCAGCGCTGCCTGCCGCAGCGCACGTTGTGCATAGGCGCTGGCACGCTGCCCGCTGGCGGCATCGACCGAGGCCATGGCCGCCTGCGTGGCGGGATCGTGTACCCGCGCCGAACGCCTGCGGCTTTCAACGGCCGCATAGTTCGCCACCAGCTCGGCCTGCACTGCAACCCGCCCCTGGTTCAACGCCCGGCCAAGAAGTCGCAATTCGTCGAGTTTTTGCACCGCAAACGCCAGCCATGCCCGGACGTCGCCATCGATCGTCTTTTCCAGCGCCAGGTCGACCGGCACATGCAACAGTGAACAGGACGGCGCGATCCAGAGGCGATCCTGCAGCCGGGAATGGATCGGCTCCAGCCATTCCAGGGTCGCGTGCAGATCGGTTTTCCAGATGTTGCGGCCATCGATGACGCCCAGCGACAACACCTGATGCGGTGCCAGGCATTCGAGCACCTGCGCAATGTCGGCACGGGCATTGATCGCATCGAGATGCAGTCCGTCGACCGGCAACAGGCAGGCAAGACCGAGGTTGTCATGCAAGCTGCCGAAGTAGGTTGCCAGCAGCAGCCTGACCGGGCACTGTTGCAATGCCTCGTAAGCTGTCGTCAGCGCATGCTGCCATTGCGGCGCCATACTGGTGACCAGGATCGGCTCGTCGATCTGCACCCAGTCGATTTTCTCATCGGCCAGTTGATGAAGCAGCGCCGCGTATTGCGGCAACAGCCGGGGCAGCAGCGCAAGCCGATCCGAGCCGTCGGTTTCCTTGCCAAGCCAGAGATAGCTGACCGGCCCGATGATGACAGGCTTTGTACGAATGCCTTTCTCTTGCGCCTGCCTGATCTGCGCGATCAGGGCCGAGGCGTCGAGAGCGAACTGCGTTGCCATCGAAAATTCCGGCACGATGTAGTGATAATTCGTGTCGAGGTATTTCGTCATCTCCCCGGCCGCAGTGTCGTCTTGGGAGGAATGGCTGCATCCAGGCTCGGCAACCGATTTTCCGCGCGCGACGCGAAAATAGGTGTCGAGCGCGTTGTCGTCCCTTCCCTGAACCCGCGGTGGCAGGTGGCCGAACATTGCGCTTGTGTCGAGTATGTGGTCATAGAGCGAGAAATCGCCGACCGTCGCGAAGTCGAGACCGGCCTGATGGTTCCAGTTTTCCTGGCGCAGGCTCGCTGCCACCGCGTGCAGGGCCGACGCATTGGACTCTCCGCGCCAGTACCGTTCCAGTGCAAACTTCAATTCCCGCTGCTTGCCGATGCGCGGCAGCCCGAGCGTGTGGGTGGTTACCATTGTTTTTTCTCCTTATCGTGTGAACCCGATCATAGGAAAGCGCATCGATTATTGAAAATGGTATTATTTCATTCTTCCATTAGATTTTTTTATCTGAACGCATGCTTGAGCGCATTCATCTCGCAGTGGTGCGGGAAGTCGACCGCACCGGGTCCCTGACGGCAGCAGCCGGCGTGTTGTGCCTGACCCAGCCGGCCTTGAGCCATACGATCAAGAAGATCGAGCAGCAGATGGGCACGCCGATCTGGTTCCGGGAGGGCCGGCGGCTGCGCCTGACGCAGGCAGGACAACACCTGCTCGGCGTGGCCAACCGGATGCTGCCGCAGTTCGAACATGCGGAAGACACGCTCAAGGGATTTGCGGCGGGTCAGCGCGGCGCACTGCGCATCGGCATGGAATGCCATCCCTGTTATCAGTGGCTGTTGAAGGTGGTCGCGCCTTACCTGCTGGCATGGCCTGATGTGGATGTAGACGTCAAACAAAAATTCAAATTTGGTGGCATCGGCGCCCTTTTCAGCCACGAGATCGACCTGCTGGTCACGCCCGATCCGCTCTACCGGCCGGGCTTGGCATTCGAGGCAGTGTTTGATTACGAACAGGTGCTGGCCGTTGCCAGCAACCACGCATTCGCCATGCAGAAATTCGTACTGCCTGAACAACTGACTGCTCAAACACTGATCACCTATCCGGTCGGAATCGAACGCCAGGATATCTACAACCAGTTCTTGTCACCCGCCGGTTGCGCCCCCGCGAAAGTGAAATCTATCGAAACCACCGACATCATGCTGGAAATGGTTGCCAGCGGACGCGGGGTCGCGGCATTGCCGCAGTGGCTTGTCGAAGAGTATGCCGGTCGACTGCCGATTGCCTGGGTACGGCTGGGCGCGACCGGTATCGCGAAGCAATTGTTCCTGGGCACGCGTGACGCAGACCGGGCGGTCGATTACATCAGCGGCTTCGTCGGTACCGCCCGGCGTAGTGGCATTTCTCCTGTATTACGCTAATCCGTCGAGCAAACAACGTTGCGGTGACGACCATGGTGGCGGACACATGAGGTGGCAATTGTTCGCCTTTCCCCCACCGCTTGCTTCCTGACCGCTGGCTTTCCTACCGGCAGGGCCACCGCCTGGTTCCAGTCGACGTGCGCTTGCCTCATGAAAATGTAAGGAAATATAGTTTTTCGACGGAAGCGAAAATATTTCTATAAGGTAAGTGCTCCATCAACTGAAAGGAAAAATTCCATGCGTACATTCTTGATTGCACCCTTTCTTGCAGCAGTCGTGTTGATGGCGACTGGCACGGCCAGCGCTGCAAACCAGGGCAACCACGGTGGTAGTCGCGGCAATACGCCGGCAAACTCAAACGGCATCCGCTCCCTGGACCGTGATCACGGCCTGGAGCGCGCAGCAGATCGGCGCAATACCCGCAGCCTGACCGACCGACGCTCCAAGAAAACCCGCGCCAAGCATTGAACGCCGCATCAACCGCCGCGCGGGTGTGGTAACGCCGGCACGGCCATCGACACCAACCTCGGTATGCGGGGTGGCGTATACACCCCCGGCAGAGTCAGGTGGTTAAATTTCCTGAAAGAAATTTATTGAGCGTACCAACTGCTCGCATGCCGCCGACAATCCATTGCACCAGCATCGAACTCGGCACTGAAAATTCTTTCGGCTGCTGAACCAACTACCGGGAGACACATCATGCACCATGCATCCCGCACTTTTTCTTTGCTCGCCGGTCTGTGTACAGCCCGACCCTGCCGATGGTGTTCAGTGCCTAGGGCGACACCATGCCTGGCACCGGCAAGTATGCGGTCGAAGCCACGGCAACGGGCCTGGCAAGCAAGAGCGTTCCATCAGTAGATCTCAATACCGGCAATCAAGTGAACGTGGATTTCACGTTGCGGTGATCGCCCGGCGGGCCGTGCGTCGCGTGCGTCGCGTGCGTCGCGCGCAATACGTGCATGGCCGGCGGCTTTGCCGTCACCGATGTGGTGCCGACAACGGTGGATGACGCACCTCGTCGAGTGCGTCGAGCAGGGGCAGGGTCGCGGGCAGCAGCGGCGAGACGGCCACACTGCCCTGCCATGCAATGGCCTGTCCTTCCAGGCCTTGTGGCACGCCGCGCCAGGTTTTGCTGAAATAGAAGTGCAGACGCACGTGCGCATGGGCATACACATGTTCGATGCCACACCAAGGCTCGGCATCGATGATCTCGATACCGAGCTCTTCCATGAATTCGCGCTTCAGTGCAGCAAGGATCGCTTCGCCCGGCTCGACTTTCCCGCCTGGGAATTCCCAGTAACCTGCATACGGCTTGCCGACGGGACGTTGCGCCAGCAGCACGTCCCCGTTCGGCTGGATCAGGATCCCGACTGCGACATCGATCGGCTGCAGCGTAGGAGGGTCGGCCATCGGTTTCAGGCAATTGCCCGGCAGCGTGTCATGGATGGGCATCCGGGCGATGGGCTACGCATGTCATCGATGGGAGCCAGGCAGCGTCGCCGGGACAGTGCTGATGGCGTCGCCATCGACAACCGGCGGCGGCTGCGCCATGCGTCCGGCATGGTCTCGCGCAAACTGCCAGGCGACCCGGCCCGAGCGCGAACCGCGTTGCAGGGCCCAGCACAAGGCGTCCCCGCGGGCGGCCGCCACCTGTTCGGGAGTGCAGCCGAAATGCCCCAGCCAGTGATTGGCAATGGCCAGGTAGTCATCCTGGCGGAACGGATAGAACGACACCCACAGGCCAAAGCGTTCTGAGAGTGAAATTTTTTCCTCGACCGTCTCACCCGGATGCAGGTCGCCATCTTCGTCGTGCTGATAACTGCTGTTATCCGACATTTTTTCCGGCATCAGATGACGCCGGTTGGAAGTGGCGTAGATCAGCACGTTGTCGGATTGCGCGGCAATGCTGCCGTCGAGCGCCACCTTCAGGGCCTTGTAGCCACCCTCGCCTTCTTCGAACGAAAGATCGTCGCAAAAAATGACGAAGCGCTCCGGGCGGGCCGCGATCAGATCGACGATGTCAGGCAGATCGGCCAGGTCATCCTTGTCGACTTCGATCAGGCGCAGCCCGCGCGCGGCGTACTGGTTCAGGCACGCCTTGATGAGCGAGGACTTGCCAGTGCCGCGGGCGCCGGTCAGCAGTACGTTGTTGGCTGGCGCGCTGCTGACGAATTGCAGCGTGTTCTGCTCGATCAGCTGCTTTTGCGGACCGATGTTGTGCAGGTCGGATAACGCGATCGGCGCCAAATGGATAACCGGCTGCAAGCGGCCGCGACCGGGTTGCCCGCCGATGCGGCGCCAGCGGAAGGCAACGGCGGCGTCCCAGTCAACGGCCGGCAGATTAGGCGGCAGCAGGTTTTCCAGGCGCGTCATCAGCGCCTCGGCACGGTGGAGGAACTGGTCGAGTGTCGTCATTGGAGAATCAATATCGGAAAACAATCAGGGACAAGGGCTGCCGCAGGCGCTGGCCGGCGCGTTTTCTACGCGCGATGCCAGCGCCGTGAGCGTTGCCGGCGTTACGAGCGGTAATCGGCGTTGATGCTCACGTAATCATGCGACAGATCGCAGGTCCAGATGGTGGCCGCCACGTCGCCGCGACCCAGGCAGACCCGCACCGTGATCTCCGCCTGCTTCATGACGCGCTGGCCATCGGCTTCTGCATAAGCCGGATTGCGGCCGCCCTGGCGTGCCACCAGCACGTCGTCGAGATACAGATCGAGCTTGCCGACATCGAGGTCCTCCACGCCCGCATAGCCGACGGCGGCCAGGATCCGGCCCAGGTTCGGGTCCGAGGCGAAGAAAGCGGTCTTGACCAGCGGCGAATGGCCGATGGCGTAGGCGATCTTGCGGCACTCTTCGATTGACTTGCCCTGTTCCACTATGATGGTGATGAATTTGGTCGCCCCCTCGCCGTCGCGCACGATCATCTGCGCCAGTTCCTGCGCCAGCGAAAAAACGGCGTTCGACAAGGCGGCATAGTCGGGCGATTCGGCATCGCTGATCTGCACGCCCGAGGCGCCGGTGGCCATCAGGATGAAGGAATCGTTGGTCGAGGTGTCGCCGTCGATGGTGATGCAATTGAAGGAACGGTCGGCAGCATCCTTGACCAGATGTTCCAGGAGCGGCTGGGAGACGGCGGCGTCGGTGGCGATGTAACCGAGCATGGTGGCCATGTTCGGCCGGATCATGCCGGCACCCTTGCTGATGCCTGTCAGCGTGACGGTCCTGCCGCCGATGTCGAGCTGGCGCGAGGCTGCCTTGGGTTGGGTATCGGTCGTCATGATGGCCTGCGCGGCCGCCAGCCAGTTGTCTTCCCTCAGATTGTCGATTGCGGCAGGCAGGCCGGCGACGATGCGGGCCACCGGCAGAGGCTCCAGGATCACACCGGTCGAGAACGGCAGGATCTGCGACGGTTCGCAGTCGAGCAATCCGGCCAGGGCGACGCACGTGGCGTTGGCATCGGCCAGCCCGGACTCGCCGGTACCGGCATTTGCATTGCCGGTATTGATCAGCAGCGCCCGGATGCCGGAGACTGCCGGCGCATCGGCGGCGTCAGTGAACTGCAGCCCTTCGAGATGCGCCTTGCAGACCTGCACTGGCGCAGCACAAAAGCGGTTGGTGGTGAAGACGCCCGCCACCGTCGCGCCTGGGGCCAGTTGCATCACCAGCACGTCCTTGCGGCCCGGCTTGCGCACGCCGGCTTCGGCAAACCCGAGCGCGATGCCAGGCACAGGTTTCAGGTCGGTGGCAACGGGCAGGGCGAGATTGACAGGCATGGCGGAATGGGAATCAGAGTGGAATGACCGCCGGCAGCCGGCGGGCCGGGAATCTCAGGACAACCTGCCGTGACACTGCTTGAACTTCTTTCCGCTACCGCAGGGACACGGATCGTTGCGCCCGACTTTCGGGCCGCCTGCATCCGCCATCCCGATGGCAGCGCCGGCTGCCGCCGCACTCGTGCCCGCGGAAGGGCTGCCTGCCGGGTACGCAGTCGGCGCCAGCAATTCTTCCGGCGCAGCATTCGCATCAAAATCGGCATGCTGATAACTGACGTTCTCGACATGCGACTGGCCGAGTTCTTCTTCGGCCGCATCGATCTCGGCTTGTGACTGGATGCGTACCGTCATGACGATCTTGACCACTTCATTCTTGATCATGTCGAGCATCTGGCCGAACAACTCGAAGGCTTCGCGCTTGTATTCCTGCTTCGGGTTTTTCTGCGCATAACCGCGCAGGTGAATGCCCTGGCGCAGATGATCAAGCGCGGCCAGGTGTTCGCGCCAGTGACTGTCGACGCTTTGCAGCATGACGCTGCGCTCGAAGCCACCGAATGATTCGCGGCCGACGACCGCTGTCTTGACGGCGTAGCTGTCATCTGCAGCACTGGTCACGCGCTCCAGCAATTCTTCTTCGGAGAGATTCGGCGAATCCTTCAGCATCTGGGCCAGCGGCACCTCGAGCTGCCATTCGGCGCGCAATGTGTTTTCCAGGCCGGGAATGTCCCACTGCTCTTCCAGCGACTCCGGCGGCACGTGGGCGCGAAACAAATCCTCGAACACGCCACGGCGCAGCGACGTGATCAGCTCTGACACTTCCTGCGCTTCCAGCAATTCATTTCGCTGCTGATAGATCACCTTGCGCTGGTCGTTGGCGACGTCGTCGTATTCGAGCAGCTGCTTGCGAATATCGAAATTGCGGGCCTCGACCTTGCGCTGCGCCGATTCGATCGAGCGCGACACCATGCCGGCTTCGATCGGCTCGCCTTCGGGCATCTTCAGCGCATCCATGATCTTGCGCACCCGCTCGCCGGCGAAGATGCGCAGCAGCGCGTCGTCGAGCGAGAGATAGAAGCGCGAGGAACCCGGATCGCCCTGGCGCGCGGCGCGACCGCGCAACTGGTTGTCGACCCGGCGCGATTCATGCCGCTCGGTGCCGATGATGTGCAGGCCGCCGGCGCCCACCACATGGTCGTGCAGGGATTGCCATTCGTCGCGCAGGGTTTGTGCGCGCGGCGCCTTGTCGGCCTCGACCAGGGCGTCGTCGGCTTCGATCAGCTGGATCTGCTTTTCGACATTTCCACCCAGGACGATGTCGGTGCCGCGGCCGGCCATGTTGGTGGCGATCGTGATCATCTTCGGCCGTCCGGCCTGGGCGATGATCTCGGCTTCGCGCGCATGCTGCTTGGCGTTCAACACATTGTGCGGCAGGTCCGCCTTGGCCAGAATGCCCGACAGCAGTTCGGAATTCTCGATCGAGGTGGTGCCAACCAGCACCGGCTGGCCGCGCTCGTAGCAATCCTGAATGTCGACCAGCATCGCATTGTATTTTTCGGCGGAGCTCTTGTAGACCTGGTCCATCCGGTCCTTGCGCTGGTTCGGCCGGTTCTGCGGAATGACCACCGTTTCCAGGTTATAGATTTCCTGGAATTCATAGGCTTCGGTGTCGGCCGTGCCGGTCATGCCGGCCAGCTTGCCGTACATGCGGAAATAATTCTGGAACGTGATCGAGGCCAGGGTCTGGTTCTCGTTCTGGATCGCCACCCCTTCCTTGGCTTCGACTGCCTGGTGCAGGCCGTCCGACCAACGGCGCCCGGTCATGAGACGCCCGGTAAATTCGTCGACGATCACGACTTCATCGTTCTGCACCACGTAATGCTGATCCTTGTGATACAGCGTATGGGCCCGCAGGGCGGCATACAGATGATGGATCAGCGTGATGTTGGCAGCGTCGTAGAGCGAGGCGCCGGCCGGCAACAGGCCCATGCCGGTCAGGATGTCCTCGGCTTTTTCATGGCCGGCTTCGGTCAGCAGGACCTGATGCGCTTTCTCGTCCTTCGTATAGTCGCCCGGCACATCGACTGCGCCCTTGCCGTCCGGCGTTTCTTCGCCGATCTGCAGGGTCAGCATCGGTGGCAGGTCGTTGATCTTGTGATACAGATCGGTATGGTTTTCAGCCTGGCCGGAAATGATCAGCGGCGTGCGTGCTTCGTCGATCAGGATCGAATCGACTTCGTCGACGATGGCGAAATGCAGGCTGCGCTGGACGCGGTCGCCGACGTCGTAGACCATGTTGTCGCGCAGGTAGTCGAAGCCGAACTCGTTGTTGGTGCCGTACGTGATGTCGGAGGCGTAGGCTGCCTGCTTGGTGTCGTGATCCATCTGCGACAGGTTCACGCCCGTGGTCAGGCCCAGCCAGCCATAGAGCCGCCCCATCCAGTCGGCATCGCGCTGGGCCAGGTAGTCATTGACCGTGACCACATGCACGCCCTTGCCGGCGAGTGCATTCAGGTAGGCCGGCAAGGTCGCCATCAGCGTCTTGCCTTCGCCGGTGCCCATTTCGGCAATCTTGCCGAAGTGGAGCACCATGCCGCCCACCAGCTGCACGTCGAAATGCCGCATGCGCAACACCCGTTTGCTCGCTTCGCGGCAGACGGCAAAGGCTTCGGGCAGGAGATCGTCGATTTTTTCACCGGCGGCCAGGCGGGCCCTGAACTGCGGTGTCTTCGCCTGCAGGTCGGTATCCGACAGCTTTTCGATTGCGGGTTCGAGTGCATTGATCTCACGCACTGTCTTCTGGTATTGCTTGAGCAGGCGCTGGTTGCGGCTACCGAAAATCTGGGTCAGTAATGACATGCTTGGATTCTAAAAAAAGGGCGCCGGGTGAATGCGGGTTGCGCCTGCAGTCCGGCCTGCGGATCGCGCCTGCGGGTGGAGCCTGCAACAACGCGGTGAAACGATTCCGGTGCGCCGCGAGAGCCGGCAGTGCCGGCCAGCCGCTGCGCGCCATGCGGAATCGCGCGGCGAAAGCGCACGATTTTAGCATGCTCGCCAGGCGTCTCCTGCCCCGGCCGATGCGCTTCGGCCGATTGCCGCCTGGGCAGGAGATGCGGCCCGATCCGGTAGAAACAAGTGCCTGGTGGATACGGGTCAGCGCTTGTCCAGCGTCGCCAGGGCGGCCTGCTTCGCCTGGCTCGCGCCAGCGGCAAGAAACTTGTTCGGATCCTGGGCCACGCCCTTTACCAGGACTTCGAAATGCAGATGGGCGCCGGTCGATCGTCCGGTCGAGCCGATGTCGGCCACATGCTGGCCGCGTTGAACGATGTCGCCCACTTTCATCAACAACCGCGACGCATGCGCATAGCGGGTCACGATGTCGTTGCCGTGGTCGATGTCCAGCATGTTGCCGAATTCATGATGGTATTCAGCTGCAATGACGACGCCACCGGCGGCCGCGACGATCGGCGTTCCCACCGACGCTGGAAAGTCGATGCCCTCATGAAAGGTGCTGCGGCCATTGAAGGGATCGAAGCGCCAGCCGAATCCCGAAGCGTTGTAGGTGACGTTGACCGGCTGCACGGTCGGCAACAGTTTCGACTTGATGCGGTCCGTGATCAGGGCGGTTTCGACCACATTCATGTAATCGGCGCGATGCTCCAGGTCACGGGCCATGGCGTCCAGCGCCGCCTGGAACTGCTGCATGGTCAGGTCGCGACTCGGGCGGGCGAAGCTCGATGGTTCCGCGCCCCCACGACCCGGCATTTCCTTGAAATTGAATTCCTCCGGCTTGACGCCCGCCAGGCCCTGCACCCGCTCGCCGAGCGCATCCAGACGCATCAGCTGCGCCTGCATTTCGCCCAGGCGGGCTGCCATGGCGGCCAGGTTTTCACGCAGGTAGCGGTCCCTGCGCCCGGCCTCTTCAGGAACGTCAGGCACCGGCAGGCTGGCGATGAAGGGCAGCCGAAACGGCGCGCCAGGGCGCAATACCAGCAAATCGAGCCCGACCGCCGACGCCGCCACAGCCAGCACGAACAGGACCAGTGCAACCAGCAGATGACGCGACGAGAGCGTGACGGAACGGGCTTGCCTGAAACGGGAATGCAGCAAAATTATTTGCATCTGATTTCCTCTGGCTCATGTCGCCACGAAAGCGGTGGCGGTGAGTTGTGATAAGGTGAAATGACGATGCGTTCCTCTTCATTTCCACCAAATCAGCCAGGCTCCCGGTCCGGCGGAACGTCGCGGTCAGCACAGGGAGCCGCGGATTTTTTGCGGGCAAATACCAGGATGGCGGCGATCCTGCCGGGTGTGACCCGAATGGTCGCTTTACAAAAAGCATGTGCTGCGACATTGCCAGCCATGTTCGCCACATGTGCGGTGGTGCTGTTTGAAGCAGGTCAACTGGTGCTGTCGACGCCGAATGCGGCACTGGCGGCGAAGCTGAAACAACAGTTGCCAAAACTACAAGAATCTTTGTTACAGCAGGGCTGGCAGGTTAGTGCAATCCGGTTGAAAGTGCAAGTTGCACAAAAGCGCGAGCGCCCCGTGAAAATCACCCCGCCGAGCCTGCCGCCGATTGCCACGACCGCTTTTGCCGCACTCGGCGATGCGCTGACGGATTCCCCTCGCAACCAGGCATTGAAAGCTGCCATCGAGGCGATGGTGCGTCGTCGCCGTTGAGGCAACCGAACTCACCGAAGTTGCACTGACCAAGACCGGGTGACAGCAGCCGGTGATCGATACGGATCAAACATGACGCTTCTAGTTCAAGGCCCATTCGCGCCCAGCCTGTCGAACGTAGCTTCCCGGTGCCACGGCAAGATCATCGAAGCTGACGATATCGTAGGCTTCCGGCTGTTTCAGCAAAGCCCGTAGCAGCAGGTTGTTAAGCGTATGACCGGATTTATGCGCGCTGTAACTCGCCAGCAGCGGATGACCGACCAGATACAGGTCACCGATTGCGTCCAGGATCTTGTGCCGCACGAACTCGTTTTCATAACGCAGGCCATCGGCGTTCAGGATCCGGTATTCATCCATGACGATGGCATTTTCCAACGAACCGCCGCGGGCAAGGCCGATGCCGCGCAAAGTCTCGACATCCTGCATGAAACCGAAGGTGCGGGCCCGCGAGATTTCCTTCACATACGACTCGACGCTGAAATCGACTTCGGCCGTCTGCCCTGTGCCATCAACGGCCGGATGATTGAATTCGATGAAAAATTTCAGCTTGAAGCCGTCATAAGGATCGAGCCGGGCCCACTTTTCCTTCTCGCCCTGTCCCTCGCGTACTTCGACCGGCTTCTTGATGCGGATGAATTTCTTGGCCGCAGCCTGTTCCTGCAAGCCGGCTTGCTGCAACAGAAAAACGAAGGACGAGGCCGAGCCATCCATGATCGGGATTTCCTCGGCCGTGACATCGACCAGCAGGTTGTCGATACCCAGGCCGGCACAGGCCGACATCAGATGTTCGACGGTCGACACCTTGGCGCCTCCCCGCTCCAGGGTAGATGCCATGCGGGTGTCGCCCACGGCCAGGGCCGAGGCCGGAAACTCCACCACCGGCGACAGGTCCACCCGGCGAAACACGATGCCGGTATCGACCGGTGCCGGCCGCAGCGTCAGTTCCACCTTCGTGCCTGAATGCAGGCCGACGCCGGTGGTCTTGACGAGCTGCTTGACGGTACGTTGTTTTAACATGGGGAGAGTATAACAACCGTGCCGTCGATCAACCGTGGCATCGATCAGCCGAGCTGCTTGAGCATCGTCTCGGCATTCGAGACAACGAACTTGCCGGCTTCTTCCATGTTCAGCTGCTTGACCACGCCGTCGACCACCAGCGCGGAATAGCGGCGTGACCGGACACCCATGTTGTTCTTGCTGAAGTCTGCATCAAGGCCGAGCGCCTTGGTGTAAGTCGCGCTGCCATCGCCCAGCATGCGCACGATGCCAGTGGCTTTCTGATCGCGCCCCCAGGCGCCCATGACGAACGCGTCATTGACCGAGATGCACCAGATTTCGTCGACGCCCTTGGCCTTCAGATCGGCGGCGCACTTGACATACCCGGGCACATGCTGGGCCGAGCAGGTCGGCGTGAACGCGCCCGGCAAGCCGAAGATCGCGATCGTCTTGCCGGCGACGGCATCTTCCACCTTTACCGTGCTCGGGCCGATCGAGCAACCTTCGGTTTCAACGTCGACGAATTCGGAAAGAATGCCTGCAGGCAGGCGGTCACCGATCTTGATGGTCATCTGGAAGTCTCCTCATCTGGTGGGGCTGGTTTTTATGTTGGTGCGGCTCAGGCGTGCCTGGTCGCGCGAGAAGTATGCCCGTTTCGGGCGGAGCCTGCAGACCGCATGGCGAATGTGACAACACCGCCGGCGGGAAGCTCCCGGCGACGGTGTGAAGATTGATGCCGGTCAAGACCGGCGCACGACGTTCAGTCCGCCTGCTTGCGCAGGAAGGCCGGAATGTCGTATGTTTCCATGCCGTTCTTTTCCAGCGCCCGCACCGTTTCCGATGCCGATTCACGCCGCCATACCGCCGGCGCCTTCATGTTGTCCATCGGCGCCGCGTGGCCTGCCGCACGGCCCGGAACATGACCCAGACCGGCACCACCCATGACGGCTTCGTTGTTGGTGCCCGTGCGCAGCACCGGCATCGGTGCCTGTACCAGTTGCACGTTCTTGCGCGCGCGGCCGAGACCCGTTGCCACCACCGTGACGCGGATGTCGTCGCCCATCGTGTCGTCGTAGGCGATGCCCTGGGCGATCGATGCGTCGGGCGCGGCAAATGCCCGCACGGTCGCCATGACTTCCTTGATTTCCTTGCCTTTCAGGTTACGGCTGGCTGTCACGTTGACCAGCACGCCGCGCGCACCCGAGAGGTCGATGCCGTCCAGCAGCGGCGACGCCACGGCCTGCTCGGCGGCGATGCGTGCACGGTCGACACCGGAGGCGGTGGCCGTGCCCATCATTGCCTTGCCCTGCTCGCCCATGATGGTTTTGACGTCGTTGAAGTCGACATTGATGTGGCCTGGCACGTTGATGATCTCGGCGATGCCGGCCACGGCGTTGTTCAACACGTCATCGGCATGCTGCAGCCATTCGATCATGCTGTCGTCTTCATAGATCTCTTCCAGTTTTTCATTCAGGATGATGATCAGCGAATCGACATGCTGCGACAGCGCTTCCAAGCCTTCGTCGGCAATGTCCATGCACTTCTGGCCTTCGTAGGAGAACGGCTTGGAGACCACGGCAACGGTGAGCGCGCCCTGTTCCTTGGCGATCTGCGCCACGATCGGTGCCGCACCGGTGCCGGTGCCGCCACCCATGCCGGCGGCGATGAACACCATGTGCGCGCCACGCAAGGCGTCTTCGATGCGGCTGCGCGACTCCTCGGCCAGCTGGCGGCCGATGGCCGGCTTCATGCCCGCACCCAGGCCGGTCTCGCCGATCTGGATCACGTTGTGCGCCTTCGACATCTTCAATGCCTGGGCATCGGTGTTGGCGGCGATGAATTCGACGCCGGAGACGCCTTTGTTGATCATGTGTTGCACCGCATTGCCGCCGGCGCCGCCGACGCCAACGACCTTGATGACGGTACCGGAATCGGCGTTGTCGAGGATATCGATTTCCATTTGAAGCTCCAAAAAATACGTACACCTGCATAAAGGATCGGTGGCCGCGCCCGACGCGACTGCCACCCCGAAATTCACATCATTCAAACGATTCGACAGATCCGCCGGCGCCCTCTCCGATATCGCATCTGCCCAACATTGCCACGTCACTGCGACTGCTTGCAGTTGTCAGTCGCTAGGCATCACGCGGTGTGACGACTAGCAACTGCTAACTGCTGTTGCAACTGCTCCTGCAATTACTTTTGCTCCGCTTTTGCCTTGCTTTTGCCTTGCTTTTGTCGTGCATCTGCCCCCGCTGCTGCACTTCCACCTGCAAAATCCGCCCACACACCGTTTGCCAACACAAACGCTTAAAAATTCCCGAGAAACCATTCCTTCATGCGGGTCCAGATCGCTTTCACCGACCCATCCTGGCGGGTGACGACGTGGCCGCGCAGGTACTGCTTCTTTGCTTCCAGCAGCAGGCCCAGCACCGTCGCATAACGCGGGCTGCGCACCACGTCGGCGAGCTGGCCGTCGTAGGCCGGTGTGCCAAGCCGCGCCGGCTTCAGGAAAATATCCTCCGCCAGCTCCACCATGCCCGGCATCATCGCCGAGCCACCGGTCAGCACGATGCCCGACGACAGCACTTCCTCGTAACCGGACTCCCGCACCACCTGATGGACCAGCGCGAACAGTTCCTCGATGCGTGGCTCGATGACTGCCGCCAGCGCCTGGCGCGACAGGGACCGCGGGCCCCGGTCGCCCAGGCCCGGCACTTCGAGCGTCTCGGCCGGGTCGGCCAGTACCTGCTTGGCCACGCCGTAGCGCAGCTTGATTTCTTCGGCTTCGCCAGTGGGCGTACGCAATGCCATGGCGATGTCGTTGGTGATCTGGTCGCCGGCGATCGGAATCACGGCCGTGTGCCGGATTGCGCCTTCCGTAAAGATCGCGACGTCTGTCGTGCCGCCGCCGATGTCGATCAGCACCACGCCGAGTTCCTTTTCATCCGGCGTCAGCACCGCATCGGCCGAGGCCATCGGTTGCAGGATCAGGTCCGACACTTCCAGACCGCAGCGGCGGATGCATTTCACGATGTTCTGCACCGCCGATACCGCGCCGGTGACGATATGAACCTTGACTTCCAGGCGGATGCCGCTCATGCCGATCGGCTCACGCACGTCTTCCTGGTTGTCGACGATGAACTCCTGCGGTACCGTGTGCAGCAATTGCTGATCGGTCGGGATATTTACCGCCTTGGCGGTTTCGATCACGCGCGCAACATCGGCGGCGGTGACTTCCTTGTCCTTGATGGCGACCATGCCACTGGAGTTGAAGCTCCTGATGTGGCTGCCGGCGATGCCGGTATAGACATTCCTGATCTTGCAGTCAGCCATCAGCTCGGCTTCTTCCAGCGCGCGCTGGATCGACTCGACCGTGGCTTCGATGTTGACCACCACGCCTTTTTTCAGGCCCTTGGATTCATGCTGGCCGAGACCGATGACTTCATGCCGGCCGTTGGCCAGGACTTCGGCCACCACCGCCACTACCTTCGAGGTGCCGATATCGAGTCCGACGATCAGGTTTTTCGCGTCTTTTGTCATGGCCTTGTCATTGCTTTCTGTCTTGCTTGTTTTTCTTGGCATCCGGTGCGAATGCCATGCCGCTGGCGCGCAAGGCCAGGCCGTTCGGATACCGCATGTCGATGCTTTCGATCCGGTTCTGCAACCGCGCCACCAGTTGCGGATAGATCGTCACCAGTCGCTCGACCCGCGTCTTCAAAGTCGTCTTCTCCTGCTCCCGCCCCAGCTCGACCGTGATCCCGTTGTCGAGCCTGACCATCCATGCATACCGCTCCGACAAGTGCACCGATTCCGGCACCAGCGCAGCAGGCGCGAACCAGTCATGCATCTCCTGAAAGCGCGCCACCACTTCCTTCTCGCTGCCGTCGGGGCCGCCGAACTCCGGCAACTCGCCGTCTTCCTCGGCCTCGTCCAGATTGGCGGTGAAGACATCCCCCTTCACCGACAACAACCGGCCGTCCTCCCCCCAGGTGCCCAGTGGCGCATGCTCCTCCAATGTCACGATCAGCTGGTTCGGCCATTCGCGCCGCACCATCGCCCGCCGCACCCAGGGCACGGTTTCGAAGGCGCTGCGCACCGTCTCCAGGTTGGTGGTGAAAAAATTTCCGCGGATGCGGGGCAACGCCGTGCCGCGCACCGTCAGCGGATTCACATGCCGCAGCTGGGTGCCGCTGCCTTCGATGTGGATGGCCTTCAAGGTGAACATCGGACGCTGCGTCAGCCACCAGACACCGGCGCCGAACAGCATCATCACCACCAGCGCGAACAGGGCACTGGAGGCAGCATTCATCATCTTGATGTCCTGCCACATGGCTAACCGGCCTCCCCGTCTGTTGCCGCATTGGTTGCCTTGCCGGTTGCCATGGTCCCTGCCGCCGTCGCGCCGATGATCGCGGCCGGGCCATTGGCATCTGTCCCGTGCGGCATCTTCAGGCTGGCCATGCGCAGGATTTCCACGCACAACATCCCATAGCTCATGCCGGCCGCGCGCGCGGCCATCGGCACCAGCGAATGGCCGGTCATGCCGGGCGAGGTGTTGACCTCCAGCAGGAACGGCTTGTTGTCGCTTTCACGCAGCAGGAAATCGACCCGGCCCCAGCCTTCGCAGCCGATCGCCCGGTAGGCTTCGACGCCAATGCGCGACATCTCGTCGGCCGTGGCCGCGTCGAGCGGCGCCGGGCAGAGATATTGCGTCTCGTCGCTGAAATACTTGGCCTGGTAATCATAGTTGCCCTGAGGCGCCACGATCTCGGTAATCGGCAACGCGCGGGCCTGGCTGCCGCGGCCAAGCACGGCCACCGTGAACTCGCGGCCGGTGATGAATTCCTCGGCCAGCACCACTTCGTCGAAGCGGGCCGCCAGGGCATAGGCGTCACGCATCTCGGAGTAACCCACCACTTTCGTGATGCCGATGGTGGAACCCTCATGCGGTGGCTTGACGATCAGCGGCAGGCCGAGCGTGTCGGGAATGCGGCGCAGGTCCGTGCTGGCGTTCAGGAGCGCATATTTCGGCGTCGGCAGGCCGTGCATCAGCCAGATCATCTTGGTGTAGATCTTGTCCATGCCGATGGCCGAGGCCATCACGCCGCTGCCGGTATAGGGAATGCCGAGCTGCTCCAGCGCGCCCTGCAGCGTGCCATCCTCGCCGAAGCGACCATGCAGGGCGATGAAGACACGGTCGAAACCTTCGGCTGCCAGCTCGGCCAGCGAGCGAACGGCAGGATCGAAGGCATGCGCATCGATGCCCTGGCCTTGCAATGCGGCCAGCACGCCCGAACCGGACATGAGCGAGACTTCCCGCTCGGCGGAGCGGCCGCCGAAGAGCACGCCGACCTTGCCGAATTGCGCAGCGGATGCGGATGGTGCTGTCATGGATTGCTCCGGATGTGGGGAGATGCGCTGGCGCCGGCGGCAGTCGCGCTGGCGGCCGCAACGCTGGCGCCTGCCGCCATCGTTGCCATTGCCGTTGCCGCTGACTCGGCGCCGGCGCCGGCACCGGCCTGCGCCAGTTTCGCCGGCACGCCGGAAATCGAACCCGCGCCCATGGTGATGACGACGTCGCCATCGCGCAGCAGGTCCCGGATCGTCTGCGGCATGTCCTGAATCTGTTCGACGAAAACCGGCTCGACCTTGCCGACCACGCGCAGTGCATGCGCCAGGGCGCGGCCGTCGGCTGCCACGATCGGCGCTTCGCCGGCGGCATAGACTTCGGCCAGCACCAGCACGTCTGCGCTGGAGAGCACCTTGACGAAATCCTCGAACAGGTCGCGCGTACGGGTATAGCGGTGCGGCTGGAAGGCCAGGATCAGCCGGCGGCCCGGGTAGGCGCCACGGGCAGCCGCCAGCGTGGCGGCGGTTTCAACCGGATGATGGCCATAATCATCGACCAGGGCGAAGGTGCCGCCGGCACTGATGTTGGCAATGCCGGCTGCACCATGCGCTGCGCCTGCGCCAGTCGCAGGCGGCAGGGCGATCTCGCCATACCGCGTGAAGCGCCGGCCCACGCCGGTGAATTCGGCCAGCGCGGTTTGCGTGTCGGCATCGGCCACGCCGAGTTCACGCGCAATCGTGATCGCCGCGCAGGCGTTCTGCACGTTGTGCATGCCGGGCTGATTCAAGCGCACGGCCAGCGGCGCGTAGCCATCCTGGATCACGGTGAACTGCATGAAGCCGTCGACGGCGCGCGCATCGATCGCCCGCACCTGCGCTTCCGCATGGAATCCGTAGGTGACGATCGGCTTCGAGATGGCCGGGATGATTTCGCGCACGTTCGCATCGTCCAGACACAGCACCGCGATGCCATAGAACGGCAGGCGCTGGGTGAATTCGACGAAGGCCTGCTTGAGCTTGCCGAAATCATGATCGTAGGTTTCCATGTGATCGGCATCGATGTTCGTGATGACTTCGATCACGGGCGAGAGATTCAGGAACGAGGCGTCCGATTCATCGGCTTCGGCGACGATGAAGTCACCCGCGCCCAGCTTGGCGTTGGCGCCGGCCGAGGTCAGGCGGCCGCCGATGACGAAGGTCGGATCAAGCCCGCCCTGCGCCAGCACGCTGGCCACCAGGCTGGTGGTGGTGGTCTTGCCATGGGTACCGGCGATCGCGATGCCCTGCTTCAGGCGCATCAGTTCGGCCAGCATCATCGCGCGTGGCACCACCGGGATCTTGCGCTCGCGGGCGGCAATCACCTCGGCATTGTCTTGGCGCACGGCAGTCGAGGTGACGATCGCATCGGCGCCGATGACATTTTCGGCGGCGTGACCCAGCGTGACTGTGGCGCCCAGTTTCACCAGCCGCAAGGTTGCTGCATTGCTGCCGATGTCGGAGCCGGAGACGACATAGCCGAGGTTAAGCAGCACCTCGGCGATGCCGCTCATGCCGCTGCCGCCGATGCCGACGAAATGGATGTTCTTGACCTTGTGCTTCATGTGCCTGCTTCGGTTGTCTGAGGATGGGCGGTGCGGGTCGCCGCGCCGGCCAGGATGTCGAGTTCGATGGCGATTGCCTCGTTGGCATTGCGCCGGCCCTGCGCATGGGCGGCTTCGGCCAGGGCCAGACAAGCAACGCGGTCGAGGCCGGCCAGGCGCGCTGCCAGCGCTGCGGGCGACAATTCGGTTTGCGGCAAGTGGATCGCCGCCTGCTGCGTTGCCATCCAGCGCGCGTTGTCGCGCTGATGGGTCGTGGTGGAGGCCACCAGCGGCACCAGGATGCTGGCCACGCCGGCGGCCGTCAGCTCAGAGACCGTGATGGCGCCGGCGCGGCAGAGAACGATGTCTGCTTCTGCATAGCGGCGTGGCATGTCGTCGATGAAGGCAACGACTTCCGCCTCGACGCCTGCAGCAGCGTAGGCAGCCCGCAGGGCATCGACATGCTGCCGGCCGGACTGGTGCGTGACGCGCGGGCGTTGCGCCGCCGGCATCTGCGCCAGCGCGGCTGGCACGCAATCGTTCAACGCCTTGGCGCCCAGACTGCCGCCCACCACCAGCAGATGCAATCGACCCTGATGCAGGGCATAGCGTTGCGCCGGCGCCGGCAAGGCCAGGATCTCTTGCCGCACCGGATTGCCGGTCACGCTTGCCTTGCCGGCGGCGCGGCCGAAGTCCGCCGGAAAACCGAACAGCACCCGCTGCGCGATGGGCGTCAAGGTCTTGTTCGACAACAGCAGCGCCGCATCCGCATTGACCAGCACCAGGGGGATGCGACGCAGCCGCGCCATCAGCCCGCCCGGTACCGTGACATACCCGCCCATGCCCAGCACCACATCCGGCCGGCGCTGCGCCAGGATCGCCATGCAGCTGGCAAAACCCGTTGCCAACCGGAAGGCGCCGTTCAGCGTGTGCCGCAGTCCTTTGCCGCGCATCCCGGAAAAATGAATGCTGTCGAGTGCAATGCCATGCTTCGGCACCAGCTCCTGCTCCATGCCATGCGCCGTTCCCAGCCACGACACTTCCCAGCCGCGCGCAATCATGGTCTGCGCAATCGCCAGACCGGGGAAGATATGGCCACCGGTACCGGCGGCCATGATCATCAGGCGCTTCGGTGCGGTGCGGAGAGCGGTAGCGTTCATGCCCGGCCTCCCCGCATCAGCACGCGGTTTTCATAATCGATGCGCAACAGGATCGTCAGGCCGACGCAATTGATCAGCACGCCCGAGCCGCCATAGCTCATCAGCGGCAGCGTCAGGCCCTTGGTCGGCAACAGACCCAGGTTCACGCCCATGTTGATGAAAGCCTGCACCCCGATCCAGATGCCGATGCCCTTGGCGGTCAGGCCGGCGAAGGTCTGGTCGATGGCGATCGCCTGGCGGCCGATGTCGAAGGCGCGCTTGATGATCCAGTAGAACAGCATCACCACCACCAGCACGCCGGCAAAACCGAGTTCTTCGCCAATCACGGCCAGCAGGAAATCGGTATGCGCCTCCGGCAGATAATGCAGTTTCTCGACACTGCCGCCCAAGCCGACGCCGAACAGTTCGCCGCGCCCGAAGGCGATCAGGGAATGCGAGAGCTGGTACGCCTTGCCGAGCGCATTTTCTTCCTGCCAGGGATTCAGATACGCGAAGATCCGCTCGCGCCGCCAGGGCGAGAGGAGGATCACCAGGCTGAAGATGCCGACCAGCGTGGCGCCGATGCCGCCGAACCAGACGCCGTTGATGCCGCCCAGGAAAAGGATGCCCATCGCGATGCAGACGATCACGCCGAATGCGCCGAGATCGGGCTCCAGCAGCAGCAACAGGCCGACCGCCGCGACTGCAGCTGCCATCGGCATGAAGCCCTTGCGGAACTTGTGCATGTACTGCTGCTTGCGTACCGTGTAGTCGGCCGCATACAGCACCACGAACAGCTTCATCAGTTCCGATGGCTGGAGATTGAACACCTTGAACGACAGCCAGCGCTTGGCGCCGTTGACGCCCTTGCCGATGCCCGGCACCAGCACCATCAGCAATAAAATCAGGGTGGTGACGAACAGATACGGTGCGATCTTTTGCCAGGTCGCGACCGGCATGCGGAAGACGAACAGGCTGGTCACGAGCGAGACGCAGATGAAGATCGCCTGGCGCATCAGGAAATGATTGTTGCGGTAAGTCGCATACTTCGGCGAGTCCGGCAACGAGATCGAGGCCGAGTACACCATCACCATGCCGAACAACATCAGCAGCAGCACGACCCAGACCAGCGGCTGGTCGTATTCCATCATCTTGGAGCGCTGCGTGAGGCTGTCCATCGGGCGAGCGGCAGCGCTGGCGAATCCGGGCAGGGCAAGCTTCATGCGAGCACCTCGCCCCGGTCAAGCGCGATGCCGCGCACGGCGTCGACGAATACCTCGGCCCGGTGGGCATAGTCGCGGAACATGTCAAAGCTGGCGCAGGCTGGCGATAGCAGCACGGCCTCGCCGTCGGTGGCGCGTTCTGCAGCCAGTTGCACCGCCTCTTCCAGGCTGGCGCAGTCAATCAGTTCGGTGGCCCGGGTGTCTGCCGATGGTGCTCCATGTCCCCCTGCCGCTGCTCCTGCTTCCGATGCTCCCGATGCTCCTGATGCTTGCGCCGTCAGCGCAGCGCGCAGCAGTCCCGCATCGCGACCGATCAACAGCACCGCGCGGGCATGGCGCGCCACCGGGGCGGCCAGCGGCGTGAAATCCTGGTCCTTGCCTTCGCCACCGGCGATCAGCCAGAGTGTCTTGCGGCTGGCGGCCCCATCCGCGCGTCCTGCCGCCATGCTGCCCAGTCCCACCAGGGCAGCCACGGTGGCGCCGACGTTGGTGCCCTTGCTGTCGTCGTAATAGGCCACGCCGCCGATGGTGGTGACCAATTCAACCCGATGCGGCTCGCCGCGATAGTCGCGCAGCCCGTGCAGCAGTGGCGCCAGCGGCAGACCGACCGCACGGCACAGCGCCAGCGCGGCCAGGGCATTGACGGCATTGTGGCGACCGCGAATCTGCAGCGCGTCGACTGGCATCAGGCGCGTCGTCAGCACCGGCGCGGCGATGGTGTCGCCTTTCTTGCGGCGCTTCTTGCCGTCTTTCTGCCCGTCGTCGTCGGCTGGCGTGGCAACCGACAGCCACTGCATGCCGTTTTCCTCGACCAGGCCGAAGCAGCCGAGCAGCGTTGCCTCCTCCGCGCCAAAGGTGACCACCGGCGCCAGTGGCGAAGCCATGCCCATGACCACGGCGTCGTCCCGGTTCAGCACCCGCACCGTGCGCGGGCCGAAGATCTGCGCCTTGGCGTCGATGTAGGCCGCCATGTCGCCATGCCAGTCCAGGTGATCCTGGGTGATGTTCAGGACCGTGGCGGCGTCTGCTGCCAGCGTGAAGGTATGTTCCAGCTGAAAGCTCGACAACTCCAGCACCCAGACCTGCGGCAACGCCGTGGTTGTTGTACTGGTTTTCCGTGCGTCGGTTGTCTTGTTGGTATCGGCGGCATCGGCGGCATCGACAGCATCGACAGCATCAGCGGCATCGGTAGCATTGAATGCATCCACCCTGTCCGCCGCATCGAGTGCAACACGCAGCATTTCCAAGGCTGCCGGACTGATGTTGCCGGCCACCTGGGTGCGCAAGCCGCTGCGCTCGCACAAGAGTCCGGTCAGGCGAGTAACGGTCGTCTTGCCGTTGGTGCCTGTGATGGCGATGATCTTCGGCGCATAGTCGCGGCTCGCGCGCAATGCTGCCAGCGCCTGCGCGAACAGTTCGATCTCGCCGACCACGGGAATGCCGGCAGCGTCGGCGGCTGCGGAGATCGCAGCCAGTTCATGCAATGGCGACAAGCCGGGGCTGACGGCAATCAGATCGATCCCATCCAGCAGCGCCGCATCGAAGGCGCCGCCGACGAACGCGGCCTCGGCAGCGCCGGCCATCAGTTGTGGCAAGCGCGCCGGCGCTGCGCGGGTGTCGGCGACGCGCAGGCGGGCGCCGCAGCGCTGAAGCCAGAGCGCCATCGCCAGCCCGGATTCCCCCAGGCCCAATACCAGCACGTGTTTGCCGTCGTGATTCATCGTGATGATCGTGCGCGCCTTCAACGCAATTTCAGGGTAGACAAGCCAAACAGCACCAGCAGCATCGTGATGATCCAGAAACGCACCACCACCTGTGTCTCCTTCCAGCCCTTCTGCTCGAAATGATGATGCAGCGGCGCCATCAGCAGGATCCGCCGGCCGGTGCCGTAGCGCTTCTTGGTGAACTTGAAATAGACGACCTGGAGCATGACCGACAGGGTCTCGACGACGAAGATGCCACCCATCATGAAAAGCACGATTTCCTGGCGCACGATGACGGCGATCGTGCCCAGCGCGCCGCCCAGCGCCAGCGCGCCGACGTCGCCCATGAAGACCTGTGCGGGATGCGCATTGAACCAGAGGAAAGCCAGCCCGGCGCCGGCCATCGCGCCGCAAAAGATGATCAGCTCGCCGGCGCCGGGGATATGCGGAATGAACAGGTATTTCGAATACGTGGCGCTGCCGGTGAGATATGCGAACAAGCCCAGAGCGGTGCCGACCATTACGGTGGGCATGATCGCCAGGCCATCCAGGCCATCGGTGAGATTGACCGCATTGCTGGTGCCGACGATGACGAAATACGTCAGCGCGATGAAGCCCCAGACACCGAGCGGATAGCTGATCGTCTTGAAGAACGGCACGATCAGGTCGGCCTTCGGCGGCAGATCCAGCGCCAGACCCGAGCGCACCCAGGCGCCGAACAGTTCGAGCACCTTGCCGATGTTCGGCGCCGACACCGAGAACGCCAGATACAGCGCGGCAAGAAGGCCGATCGCCGATTGCCAGAAATATTTTTCCGCGGACGACATGCCTTTCGGATTCTGGTGCACCACCTTGCGGTAATCATCGACCCAGCCGATCGCGCCAAAACCGAAGGTCACCACCAGCACCACCCAGATGAAACGGTTCGACAGGTCGGCCCAGAGCAAGGTCGCCACGCCGATGGCAATGAGCACCAGCACGCCGCCCATGGTCGGGGTGCCGCTCTTGATCAGATGCGTCTGCGGGCCATCGGCACGCACCGCCTGGCCGACCTTCATGCGCGCCAGCATGCGGATGACGCCAGGGCCGGCGATGAGGCCGATGGCCAGCGCCGTCATGGTGGCGAACATCGCCCGGAACGTGATGAAGTTGAAGACGCGCAGCGGCCCCACGTCCTGTTGAAAATAATGTGCCAGCCAGAGCAGCATGTCAGTGTGAACCCTGTCCTTGGGAAGCGGGCGCGATGCCGACCAGTCGGTCGACCACCCGCTCCATCTTCATGAATCGTGAACCCTTGATCAGCAAGGTCGCCGCCGGCAGGGCCTGTGCTTCGGTTGCCACGAGCAGCGCGGCAATGTCGTCGAAATGGCGCGCACCCGCACCGAACGCCGACGATGCGCTCGGTGCCAGGTCGCCCAACGTGAACAGGGTCGTGATGCCACGGGCGTGGGCGTAGGCACCGATCTCGGCATGGAATGCCTGCCCTGCGTCACCGACTTCGCCCATGTCGCCCAGCACCAGCACGCGTGGCGCGGCGCACTGCGCCAGCACGTCGATGGCCGCGCGCACTGAATCCGGGTTGGCGTTGTAGGTGTCGTCGATCACCAGGGCGCCGGTGGTCGCCTGTTTGCGCTGCAAGCGGCCAGCCACCGGCGCAAAGCGCTCCAGGCCGCGCACGATGGCGTCCACCGGCATGCCGATGGCCAGGGTGCAGGCAATCGCCGCCAGTGCATTGCGCACATTGTGTTCGCCGGCAGCTGCCAGGCGCACGCTGAAGGCATGCGGCGCCGTGCCGGCTGCTTCGGTCGCTGCCGCTGCTGCCGTCGCTGCGGCTGCCGTGGCCGGCGATGGTGCCGCCGCTGCCGTCACCGACAGCGTGCTGCCGAAGACATTCGGCTCCCAGCTGCAGCGCACGTCGGCATTGGCGCCGAAACCAAAGCTCATGCAGCGCCGCTGACCACGTGCCTGCGCCATGTGGCGCCATAGCGTCGCATATACGTCGTCGGCCGGGAAGACCGCCACGCCATCGACCGGCAGGCCGGCGATGACGGCGCCGTTTTCTTCCGCCACCGCATCGACGGTGGCCATGAATTCCTGATGTTCGCGCTGGGCATTGTTGACCAGGCCAACGGACGGCTGCGCCATCGCCGACAGCACCGCGATCTCGCCCGGATGATTCATGCCCAGCTCGATGACGGCAGCGCGGATCTGCGGCGTCAGGCGCATCAGCGTCAGCGGCACACCGATCTCGTTGTTGAGGTTGCCGCGGGTGGCCATGCAATGCGCGGCGCCGACGCCTTCGGTCAGGATTGCGGCAATCATTTCCTTCACCGTGGTCTTGCCGTTGCTGCCCGTCACGCCAATGACCGGCAGCGCGAAACCACGCCGCCAGCCGCTGGCAATCTGCCCGAGTGCCACGCGCGTGTCCGGCACCAGCAGCAGCGGCAGATTCACGCCTGCCAGATTCGCCGGATCGGTGGCGCGGTCGATGACCAGAGCCGCGACGCCCTGCCTGGCGACATCGGCCAGGAAAGCATGGGCGTCGAATGTCTCGCCCTTCAGTGCGATGAAGAGGCTGCCGGCGGTCGCCGCCCGGCTGTCGGTGCTGACGCCGTCGAATCCAACATCAGCCGTCATGCGGGCATTGGCGACCCAGTCGCGGCATTGCTGTAGCGTGGCGCGCATCAGGCCGGGCCTTTCATGGTGGCACGCGCGGCCAGCGCCAGCGCGGCATGATCGGCATCGAGGAACTGCAGCTTGCGGCCACGGATTTCCTGGGTGTTTTCATGGCCCTTGCCAGCCAGCAGGACAACATCGTTTTTCCCGGCATGGCGCAGCGCCCACAGGATCGCGCTGGCGCGGTCCTCGATGACCTGCAGCCGTGCCGCCGCGCTGCCGGCGCCATGAACAAGGCTGGCATCGGCGGATTCGTCGAAGCCGGCGACGATCTCGGCCATGATCGCGCCGGGAACCTCGCTGCGCGGATTGTCACTGGTGACGACCACGTGATCGGCGGCGCGGGAAATGGCGCCCATCTGCGGCCGCTTGCCCGGATCACGGTCGCCGCCACAACCGAAGACGCACCACAGCGCGCCTTGCCGATCGCCGGCGACCTGGCGCAGCGAGACGAGGGTTTTTTCCAGGGCGTCGGGCGTGTGCGCATAATCGATCACCACCAGCGGCTGGTCGGTGCCGCCGATCTGCTGCATGCGGCCGGCCACCGGTTGCAAGGCCTCGATGGCCGTGATCGCTTCTGTCTGCGTCATGCCGTGCGCAAGCAGCACACCGAGTACGCCCAATACATTACTGACATTGAAGTCGCCGACGAGTTGCGTGCGCACGGTCAGCTTCGATCCGGCCGCGGCGTCCGCCGCTGGCTGCATGCATTGCCACTGGAACTGCACGCCGGCCGGCGCGGCATGCAGGCTGCTGGCCGCGAGCCACCGATCATCCGGGCCGAACGCCGCCAGGGCGGCAGCCGCCACGACGCCGGCCGCATCGATCGTGTAGCCGGTGATGCGTACTGCCGGCGCGCGCTCGCGCAGGCGTGCGGCGATGCGCGCACCCATCGGGTCGTCGAGGTTGAGCACCGCATGGCGCAGACCGGGCCAGTCGAAGAGAATCGTCTTGGCAGCTTCGTAGGCTGCCATGTCGCCGTGATAATCGAGATGGTCCCGCGTCAGGTTGGTCAGCAGCGCGACATCGACGTGCATCCCGCGCATGCGGGCCTGCTGCAGTCCGATCGAGGAAGCTTCGATGGCCAGCGCCGTGGCGCCGGCGTCGCGCGCCCCGGCCAGCGCCGCCTGCAGCTGCACGGCGTCGGGTGTGGTGTAACCGGTGCTGTCGAACACGTTGCTGCACCCGTTCTTGTACAAGCCCACGCCGAAGGTGCCGATCACCGCTGCCACGCCGGCCTCGCGCGACAGAGCGGCGCCCAGCCACTGGCTGCAGCTGGTCTTGCCGTTGGTACCCGTGACGGCGACGGTAAACATGCCGGCGTCCGGCTGACCGTAATGTGCATTGGCCAGCGGGCCTGCAAGCGAACGCAGGTCCTTGCAGGCCACATGCGGCACGGTCCGGCGCGCATCCCATGTGAAGCCTGCCGCATCGTGGATCACCGCCCGAGCACCACGGGCAATGGCGTCGTCGATGAAGCCGCGGCCATCCAGCGCAATGCCATGCGCAGAATCAGCAGCCAGCGCAATGAAGACATCGCCGGCTTCGACACGACGCGAATCGACGCACAGACGCGCACCGGGCGCGTTGGCGGCCAGCCAGGCAATGGTGTCGGCCAGCATCGTGCGGGCGCTGCTCACAACGGCTCCTGATCGGCGTCGGGCGGAATGATGATGTTGGTCACGCTCGAATCCGGCGCCACGTTCATCGAACGCAGTGCATTGGCGGTCACGTTGGAAAACACCGGGCCGGCGATGTCGCCGCCGAAGTGTCCGCCGGCAGTCGGCTCATCGAGCATGACGGCAACGATGATGCGGGGATTGGATGCCGGCGCGAAACCAACGAACGATGCCACGTACTTGTTGACGTAGCGCCCGCCGACCACCTTGTAGGCAGTGCCGGTCTTGCCACCGACCCGGTAGCCGGGGACTTGCGCCTTCGGCGCCGTGCCTTCCGGGCTGACCACGGTCTCCAGCATGGCGCGCATCTGGGCCGCGGTCTGCGCGCTGATCACGTGTTGCCCTTTCGGCGGCTCGGTGACCTTGACGAAGGACAGCGGGATCAGGTCGCCGTCGCGGGCGAAGATGGTGTACGACCGGGCAAGCTGGATCAGCGACACCGAAATGCCGTGGCCATAGCTCATGGTGGCCTGCTCGATCGGCCGCCAGGATTTGTAGGGCCGCACGCGGCCGGCAACCGCGCCTGGAAAGCCGATCTTCGGCTGCTGGCCGAAACCGACGGTCGTGAACATGTCCCACATTTCCTCGGCCGGCATCTGCAAGGCGATCTTGGCGGTGCCGATGTTGGAGGATTTCTGGATGATCTGCGACACCGTCAGCGGGCCGTGGGCATGCGAGTCGCCGATGGTGGCGGTGCCGATCGTCATCTTGCCGGGCGATGTCTGAAACACCGAATTCGGCGTCACCCGCTTGGTGTCGAGCGCCAGGGCGATAGTGAACGGCTTCAGCGTCGAGCCTGGTTCGAAGGTGTCGGTCATGACCCGGTTGCGCAATTGCGCACCGGTCAGGATCGACCGATCGTTCGGGTTATAGGTCGGCAGGTTTGCCAATGCCAGCACTTCGCCGGTCTTCACGTCCACCACCACGATGCCGCCGGCCTTGGCCTTGGAGGATTCGACCGCAGCCTTGAGTTGCGAATAGGCGATGTACTGGATCTTGCTGTCGATGGACAGGGTCAGGTCGGCGCCGTCATGCGGCTCGCGCACGGCCCCGATGTCTTCCACGATGCGCCCGAGCCGGTCCTTGATGACGCGCCGGCTGCCGGTGGTGCCGGCCAGCTTCTTCTGCGACGACAACTCCATGCCGTCCTGCCCGGCATCCTCGACATTGGTAAAGCCGACCACATGGGCCATGGCTTCGGACTCGGGATAGAAGCGCTTGTATTCCTTGCGCGTTTCGATGCCGGCAATGCCCAGCGCCACGATCTTGTCGGCCACCGGCTGCTCGACCTGGCGTTTCAAATAGACGAAATTACGGTCGGAATCGAGCTTCTTGCGCAGGTCGCGCTCGGGCATCTCGAGCAGCTTGGCCAGGGCAGTCAGCTTTTCCTTGGGCGCGGCCAGCACGTCGTCCGGAATTGCCCAGATTGCCTTGACCGGCACGGATGAGGCCAGCACTTCGCCATTGCGATCGGTGATCTTGCCACGCGTGGCTGGCAACTCCAGCGTTCGGGCGTAGCGCGATTCACCCTGCTTTTGCAGGAATTCGGTCGACAGGCCCTGCAGCCAGATGGCACGTCCGGCCAGGGCAGCAAACGCCGAAAACAGCGAGAACAGGACCAGTCGACTGCGCCAGACCGGCAGTTTCACGGCCAGCATCGGACTGGTCGAAAAAGGCGCACCCCGGCCGGCCGCGGTGCGCCCGGCCCGTCCGGCGCCACTGCTGCGGCCGTTTTGCGCGTGGCGGCTCATCGCGCGCCTCGTTTGACGGGCGCATCGGCAACACCTGCAGCGCCTGCAGCGCCTGCAGCGGCATGCGATGTCGCAGGCGAAGCAGCGTTCGACGTGACTGCCGAAGTGGCAGCGGCGCCCGGCGCCGTTGCTGCAGGTGCCGCGCCCGCCATCAGGTATTGGGTGCGCGCCGGCGACACCGGCAGCATGTGCAGTTCCTTGCGCGCAGTCGCCTCGATGCGGGCATGCTTGCCCAGCGTCGATTGATCCAGCTGCAGCTGCGCCCATTCGATGTCGAGTTGGCGCGCTGCTGCCTGCGCACGTTCAAGCGCGATGAAGAGGCTGCGCGCATGATATTGGGCGTTCACCAGCGACAGCGCGCACAGCACCAGCACCGTCGTGACCAGCAGATTCAGGCGGCCGTTCACGCGCGGCCTCCGGACATGCCGTGCACGGCTGCAGTGCCGGCTGTCACCGGTACGCGCTGCGCGACCCGCATCACCGCCGAGCGGGCGCGTGGATTTTCTGCCACTTCGGCAGCCGATGGCTTGATGCGGCCAAGCAGCTTCAGTTCCGGTTGCGGCAAATCGGCCGCACGGATCGGCAAGCGGCGGTCCGGCTGCGGCAGGCTCGCAAGCGAGGCCATGAACTGCTTGACGATCCGGTCTTCCAGCGAATGAAAGCTGATCACCACCAGCCTTGCCTGCGGTGCCAGGCGGCGCCAGGCGGCACGCAAGCCTACTTCGAGTGCTTCAAGCTCCTGATTGATGAAAATCCGGATGGCCTGAAAGGTACGAGTGGCCGGGTCTTTGCCCTTTTCGCGGGTCTTGACGGCCCGTGCCACGAGATCGGCAAGCTGTCGTGTGGTTGAAATTGGCTCGATTGCCCTGCGAGCAGCAATCGCCTTTGCAATCTGAAAAGCAAACCGTTCTTCCCCATATTGCCTGATCACTTTCTCGATGTTCGGTTCGGTTTCGGTGGCCAGCCATTGCGCGGCCGACAGGCCGCGGCTGGTGTCCATGCGCATGTCCAGCGGTCCGTCGTTGCGGAAGGAAAAACCGCGCGCGGCGTCGTCGACCTGGGGCGATGAAATGCCCAGGTCGAGCAGCACGCCATCGACCTGCGCGATGCCGCGCGTGTCCAGGGCGGTGTCGAGACTGGAAAAATTGTCGTGCGCGATCTCGAAGCGCGGATCGGCGATGGCCGCCGCGCTGGCGACGGCTTGCGGATCGCGGTCAAAGGCCAGCAGGCGGCCGCGCGGGCCAAGTGCGGCCAGCAGTGCCCGGCTATGCCCGCCGCGCCCGAAGGTGCCGTCGACGAAGATGCCGTTGGCACGCTCGCCCTGGCAGTCAAGGGCCGCGATGGCTTCGCCTAGCAGGACGGTACGGTGCGCGTATTCCGCTACCGGTGCGAGAGTCGTCACGGCAGCTCAGAAAGAAAAATTGGCGAGGACGTCGGGCATGCCCGAGGCAACGGCGTCGGACTCGCTCTCGGCAAGGCGGGCCGCATCCCAGATCTCGAAATGACTCCCCATGCCAAGCAGCATCACATCGCGCGACAGGCCGACCGCCGCCCGCAGCTCCGGTGCAATCAGGATGCGCCCGGCGCCATCCATCTCGACATCGGAGGCATTGCCCAGGAAGATGCGCTGCCAGGCCCGCGCCGACATCGGCCAGGAGGCGATCTGCTCGCGGTGACATTCCCAGACCGGGCGCGGGAAGAACAGCAGGCAGCCATGCGGATGCTTGGTCAACGTTACCCGACCTTCGCATTGCAACGACAGCGCGTCACGATGCTTTGACGGAATCGACATCCGTCCTTTTGCATCGAGATTTAATGCTGACGCGCCCTGGAACACCCTGACTCCCTCGTCCTGACCCTGGCTGGCCGTATCGGCTGCAACCGTATTTGCCGACAATGAATGCCGGTCTGTAAGTGACGTCATGGCTTGCAGGGACTGTCTGCGGCAGCACAAGCATCCGCCGTCATTTCGCCCCACTTAACCACACTTTTTCACACTGTCACCCACTTTAGAGGATGGCCTATTTGCGGTCAAGTAATATTCAGTAGCAAAAACCGAGGTTTTTTCAATGGAGTCAAGGACTTAGCCGACATCGTTAAGACAAGATTCAAACAATAATAATCAGCAAAATTATGGGGTTATGGACGATAGTGAAGGTGCTGCATGAGGCATACACATGTGTTTCGTGCGCCAGCTGTTCGTTTTGACAGGCGGTTTTTCCTTCACCGTGACTTTTTCACCCACAAAATAAAATCGCCCGCGGCATGCAGGCATGCGGCGGGCGAGCACTGGAAGCGACGCAGCGGATATTTTTGCTGCGACGCGTCCTCAGGACATCATGGCATCAGCCCAGTGGCACTGGCTCCGATTGATCCGGCGACGTGGCCGTGATCGTGTCGGTAACCGTCAGGTCGCCATTCTCCGTTCCGTTCGTGATGATGTTGTTGACCAACACGATGAAGCTGTCGGTCTGGGCCGAACTGCCGCCATTGTTCGCGGTTCCATTGTTGTTGTCATTGCCGCCTCCGCCGCACCCCGCCAGGGCCAGCAGCGCCCCGGTCACGGCAGCGATGCCGATACGGCGCAGCATCGCACCGCCCCTGCCGTTGCCATTCATAACGTTTCGCATGCTCGTCTCCTTGAAGATCATTGGTTGCCTGGCAATGGCGTGTTCAGGTACGGAAACCCTGGCTTGAAGTCAGCTGCGCTCTTGCGCACGCCATCGGTCAATGGCAAGGCGCCTGCAGGTGCATCGGAAGGCTTGCAGCCCACGCCGAGTGCATCGCTGGTGCCGGTCAGGCTGCACAAGGCGCCCATGGCCACCCGCAACGACAGGTCGACCACATCGTCGCCCGGCCGACGGCCGTTCGGATAGCCGGCCTTGTCACCGGCCGCAACACCCAGCGGATTTTGCGATGCTGCCGGCGTGACAGCGATACTGGTATTCAAGCGCATCATTTCGGAGGCGACCACGTTCTTCGGCTGATTGACCGTCGGCAGGCCTTTCAGGAACACCGTCACCAGATCAGTACGCGGAAAGTTGGTCGGCGCCTTGGCCGACGGGAACAACGACTCGACCAACGCCGGCAATGCCGGATTGGTCACGTAGTCGGCAAATTGCTTGTCGTCACGCGGCTTGGCCGAATTGAAGCGATCCTTGTCATCCATGCCGATCACGACTTCATTGACCAATGGCATGCCGACCCGTGATACCTGCGCCCAGGCGCCACCTTCTTTTGACGCATTGTTGATGCTGGTGCCCGGCGTCGGATTGATCAACCGGCCCTGACGCACGCTTGCCGTGGTCCATGCGCCGATGACAGGCTCGCCCGGCGCGGTGACGCAGGCAATCGGCAATTCCATCGAGATCGTGCTGATGTTCTTGCGTTCGAGGTCGTTTGGATTGCCGCCGGCTTCAGGCCCGAGAGGATTCAGGTTGAACAGATCGAAGATCTTGCCGACCGCAATGAAGAAGGGCTCCTTGCGCTGGCCGACGAACACGCGAGCATTGCCGCAACTGCCCAGCGAAACCGAATAAATATGCTGGTTGGCATAAGTCTCGTATCCGGTGGCGCTGCCGAAGCTCTTGTCACCGATGTTGTCGACAGGCTTGTCGAAGTCGTTGCCGCCGCTGGTCGCATTGATCAGCCGCGTACTGTTGCCGCCACGACGCTCGCCCTTGACCAGGTCGATGGTGTAGGTCTCGCGCACATTCAACGTGGCGGGATTGATGCCTGAAATGACGCCGGAATTGATCAGCGGGATCAGGGTCTGCTTGCCACCGATCGACAACGC
>JAYTLK010000153.1:0-3584 GCA_043729515.1 Herminiimonas sp. | reverse complement strand
ACATGGTCTGGTTTTCCGAGGTCAGTCCGCGCCCGCACGATACTGGCATGGTGACCATGGCGACCCAGGTGCAGAGCGAATTCGAACTGCATGCGAAGGCCATTCTCGGCCTGCCGGTCAACGTCGCCTTGCATTCTTCCGGCGCCTCGGCGGTCATCTACGGCGGCATGGACGAGCCGGGCATTGCCTTTGACGGCGTGGCCGACGCCTTGCGGGTGCCGGGCACCGACATCCGGCTGTTCGGCAAACCCGAGTCCTTCGTGCGCCGGCGCATGGGCGTGGCGCTGGCCGTGGCCGAATCGGTCACGCTGGCACGGACTCGGGCCAGGCAGGCGGCTGCCTGCGTCAAGCCAGTGTCGCCGGCGGCAATGCAGGCTGGTGACGTTGCAGGCGAATCCACGACGCTTGCCGGAGAAACCGCTTCCGCACGGACGGGCGTCGCAAAATCATGACGTTGAACACGCGCCCCGACCGCCGGCCGGCGCTGCCGGCATCCGCATGAAGCGCGTCTTCCGGTCCGTTCCGGGCCTGCGTTTTCCAACGCTGCCAGGGCGCGACGTCGACATTCGCTTGCCGATCTTCCGGCTGGTCACGCTGTTCCTCTACACGACACTCCTGCTGCATCTCGGGCTGGCATTCCTGCGGCTGCACGGGATCTTGCCATGGATGAATCTGCTGGCGCTTGCCGGCGTCGGCATGTTGTTCTGCATCGCAGTGGCGCGCTGCTGCTGGCCCGACAAACTGCGTTCGACCCCCGCCATGGTGCTGCCTGAAGTCGCCGCCATCCTGCTGGCAGTCGTCGGTCTGGCGCTTCAGCAGGCCCTGCCGGCGCAACCCCTGCCCTGGTTGATCGGCACCGCCGGCGTCTTTCCGCTGGTGCTGCGCTGGCGTGTGGCGCTGGCGGTGGTGCTGATCACTGCCGGCACCGGGTTGGCGCTCAACGTCGGTGTCGGCTCCCTGCTCGACACTTCCCTGCCGCAGATGCTGACAACGGTCTTCGTCGGCCTGCTGTCGATCCTGCTGTCGCGCGCGATGCGCAAGAATAATGCCGCCATTGCCGAGGCGCGACTCAACAACCGCCGTTTCGACGCCATCGCCCGCGCAACGCGTCATGTCTTCATGATCACCGACGCCCAGTTCCACCTGAAATACGCCAATCCTGCCCTGCAGGACGTGATTGGCCATACCGCCGAGGAAATGATCGAGACCGCGCTCGACCCGGTGATCCATCCCGACGACGCCACCCGCTACCGGCGCCAGATGGCGGTGCTGCAGGCCACGCCAAGAGGCGAAATGTTTTCCCGCCACCGTACCCGGCATCGCAACGGCCAGTGGGTATGGCTCGAAACCCGCGGCTACAACATGCTCCACGACGATGCGATCCAGGGACTGGTGTTCAGCATCGAGGATGTTTCGGCACGCAAGGACGCCGAGCGCAAGCTGGTAGAGGAACATGCGCTCTTGCGCGCCGTGCTGGACCTTAATCCCGCCATGATTTACGCAAAAGATATCGCGGGGCGCTTCACGATCAGCAACCGCACTTTCCAGCGTCGCTTCGGCTACCTGTCCGAAGAGCAGCTGCGCGGCAAGACTTCCTACGAAATCTTTTCGCGGCTGGCCAGCCAGGGCCGCCAGCGTGATTCCCTGCACATGGCCGACCAGCTGCACCAGCAGGACATGGACGTGATTGCCTCCGGCATTGCGTTGGAAGACGAGGAACTGCATGGCCTGTGGGGCAGTGATGCCGGCAACTGGTTCCTGATCAACAAATATCCGTTGCGCGATGCCGACGGCGCAATCCTCGGCGTACTGGGCATCACCCGTGACATTACCGAACGCAAGGAATACGAGATCAGGCTGGAACACCAGGCGTTGCACGATGCCCTGACCGGCTTGCCAAACCGGCGTTTTCTGTCGCAGACGATTGCTGCTGCCATCGCCGCCGCGGCCGGTACGGACGGTCCGCACCAGGCACGTTTCGTCATGCTGTTCTGCGACCTCGATTTCTTCAAGAGCGTCAATGACACGCATGGTCATGATTTCGGTGACCAGTGCCTGCTCGAACTCACCCGTCGCATCGTCGGCACATTGCCAGCCGAAGATTTCGTTGCCCGCTTTGGCGGGGACGAATTCGTGATCCTGGCGCAGGTCGGCATGCCCGACGCTGTTCTGCGCGCCAACACGCTGTTGCAGGCGCTGGCGCAGCCGGTCTTTATCGAAGGCATCAGCGTCAAGATTCCTGTCAGTATCGGCATCGTGCTGATGCAGCCACATCACAAGACGCCGTCCGATGTTCTGCGTGACGCCGACGCCGCCATGTACCAGGCCAAGGAACGTGGCCGCAACCGGGTCGAGGTATTCGACGCGGCTCTGCAGAACAGCACCACCAAGCGGGCCCAGATGGATGTCGCCCTGCGCTTTGCGCAGGAGCGCAACGAGCTGTCGATTGCGTATCAGCCGAAGGTGTCATTGAAGGACGGCCGGGTGACCGGCTTCGAACTGCTGCTGCGCTGGAACAGTCCGCAGTACGGACTGATTTCCCCCACCGAATTCATCCCGATCGCAGAAGCTTCCGGCCTGGTGACGCCGATCGGGTTATGGACCCTGGCGCAGGCCTGCCGCCAACTGAAAATCTGGCAGCGTAATTTCCCCTGGCAGAGCGACCTGACGATTGCCGTCAATGTCTCGATGCGCCAGCTGTTGCATTCGACTTTTCTGTCGGAAGTTACCAGCATCCTCGAGCGCACCGGCGTCTCTGCGCAATCGATCGAACTGGAACTGACCGAAACCTCGGCCATGGCCAGTCCACTGCAGACGATCGAGAACCTCACGATGCTGAAACGTCGTGGCTTCCGCCTCGCACTCGATGATTTCGGCACCGGCTATTCATCGCTGGCCTATCTGCAGAAGCTGCCGATCGATGTCTTGAAGATCGATCAGGCATTCGTGGCGGGCCTGGACCGGCAGGATGGCAATGGAGACGGCGAGATCGTCCGCCTGGTCCTGGCGCTGGCGCGTGCGCTGAACCTGGAAACCGTGGCCGAAGGCGTCGAGACCGCTGCCCAGGCGCAGCAGCTACTGGCCATGGGCTGCCTGACCGGCCAGGGCTACCACTTCTCGCCGCCGATCGGCGCCGACGCCGCAGCGCGCCTGCTGCAGCGGGAGCCGCTGCAGTTCGCCTGAGCGCAGCGTCAGATCAGCGAACCAGTATCAGGCTGCCCAGCCGATGCTTTTCGATCTCGGTGCGGCGGGTGGACATCGGAATCGTCTGCCCGGTGGCCCACTGTTGCGCATAGCTTGCATACAGGGGAGAGAGTCGATTGCCGGATTGCCCGGTCGCTGCGATGAAGCGGGAATTCTCCAGGTTGGCGAGGTCGTAGACGGCGCGCAAGCCGGGGCCGTGGCGGCTGGCAAATGACGTCTGCGCATCCCGAAAGCTGAAGCGTCCGACATTCACCGTATAGGTGTCGCCCGGCACCGGCACGGCGATGTCGAACAGCGGCGCCAATGCCGCGACCTTGCCGAAAGGCCGGTGCTCCATCACGGCGACATGCGCCTTGCCCCAGCGCCAGGAGCCAGGCTCG
>JAYTLK010000152.1:0-4337 GCA_043729515.1 Herminiimonas sp. | reverse complement strand
GCCTGAAAAATTTTGATTGCAAGATCATCGCTGGTCGCATCGAACAGCGCATCGTCGCGCCCGATGATTTCTGCTACGCCGCTTCCACGAGCACCGATAACCGGCGCGCCGCATGCCATGGCCTCCAGCGCGCTCAAGCACGCGCCCTGCGAGTCCGCCAGCACCACCGTCAATCTGCAGGTACGGTAAAGCGCGATCAGCTGCGCCTCCGTCTGCTGCTCAAGCAGCACCACGGCATCCGGTGCCAGGTCAAATCTTGCGGCTTGCGCGCGCAGGCGCTCCAGCTGCGGTCGAGACAGCGGTGCGACGATGGACAGCTGATGCGTCGTTCGTACCGCTGCAGGCAGCAGCGCGAATACCTCGATTAGCGAATCGCAATCCGATTGCCCATGGTTGTCCGACACGCATAGGACGAAAGGCAGCAGCAGCCCGCGTTCTTGCGCCAGGGATCTGTGGTCCGCTTGCGGCTGTCCGTCGGCCAGCATGCGCGGATCGACGCCAGGTGGAAGGTGGATCACCCGCTCCTGCGGCATCTGCAGCGCCGTGAGCGCCTGCTCGCGCGCCCAGGCCGATGTCGTAAAAAGCAGTCGGGCCAGCTTCAACGTCTGAAGCTTGCGAAAATACCACTCGCGCTGACGGATATCGGAGAGCTGCGCTTGCCGCGCCGGTGACAGCAGCTGGTACAGGTTTGCTGTCGTATCGCAAAATGGCGAGAGTGGGGTAATTGAGCTGACGGCGTCGTCGACCAGACCATCCAACACATTCGCCAGGTGTACGATATCCGGCTTGAGTGTTGCCAGATAATTTTCTCGCAGGCGCTCCGCTGCGCGCACACGCCAGGCGTTGTCGGCCTCGTTTTCCGCGACAGGTTCCGCGAACGTGAACACGCCGATGTCTTCCTGGGACACCACATCAGCCAGCGCCGCCCGCAGCGGCATGATGGAATTGCCAAGCTGGCCGTTGAGTATAATTTTCAGTTCATGGCTGCCTGCATGGGCGGCGAGCGCCTTGGTGAAAGCCATTGCATGACGAGCAATTGCCCGATCGCCGTGTTCCGTCTGGCATGCCTGCAGGTCAAGGATGATTCGCATTAGTGGGCTCGCCGAATTTTGTTTGTAGTGCAGCCGTGGCGGGGGCCGACCGTCGCAGATCGTGAAAAACCTTGCGCGCGGAGACCGACAGCGTGTGCAGGCGCGGATGCGCTACTTCGGGAGCTGCTTGAGTCGGGCCGTCGCCGGCAGGCGCCGCGGGGTTGCGCTCGAGGGCTTGGCGAGCACGGGCGCGGACGTGCCGCAGCAGGACGATGGCACGGCGTACCGGTGCAGTGATCCGCCAGGATTTGCTACGATAGACCATCGCGAGTTCGTCGCGGGCCGCCGCCAGATCGCTGCGAATGCCGAGCACTTCGGCCTGCGCCTGCGCGATTGCCAGATCGGCGGCCAGGTTGGCAGCATGCGCCTGGTTTTCAGCCTGCTGCGCGAGGTGTTGCGCCATGCGGGCGCGCGATTCTGCGATTTCGGCGCGCGCCGCCTGCAACTCGACTTTGACCAGTGCCGCCCGGGCAGCGACCTCGGCTTGGCTCTGCCGCGCTGTTGCTGCCAGCACTTCAGCTTCGGCATTGGTCTGGCCCACGAAAACGTAGTCGTCGAAGACATTGGGCGGCATCGCAAAGGCGGGCATCAATGCGGACTGTTCATCGGCGACATAAAAGCGGTTCAAGCCGTCGAAATGCGCCAGGCGATAGCGATGCGCAAGAAGTACCGGTTCCCACTCGTCGTGATTGGCAACGGCACTGCCGGGCTGGGTCGCCTCGATCACGACCACCCATGGCCGCCAGCGATCGAAGTCCATGCCGCGCACGACCTGTGCCTCGAATCCTTCGACATCGATTTTCAGGAAATGAATCGGGCCTCTGACACGCTCCTCACAGATCCGGCTCAAGCGGCGGATCGGCACGAGGCTCGTGGCCAGCGGATGGCCGTTCTCTTGATGCCGTTGCGCGACCTCCGGATCGAATGTGGCCCAGCCGCGCACGGTCGGCACGTCGAACAGTGTCAGCTCGCCGTCCTCAGCGCCGGCAGCCGCGGCAATGTTGATGTCGCGCGGGCGCAGCGCGCGCAGTTGCGCCACATGCAGCGGCAGGGGCTCCATATTGATGCCGTGCCAGCCGCGATCGTAAAACGCACGCGTGACCGAATCGTCATTCGGGTCATTGGCGCCGACGTCGATGTAGAACCCGTTCTCGACATGCTGTAATGCACGCCACAGCAGTACGTCTTCCCGATTCTGGGAGTAGGAAATGAAAGTCATTGTCGGTCGATGTCGATGGCGGGATCGAGCCAGGCGCAGCCCTCGAAATGTTCGCGCGTCATGTTCATGACGGTAAACACCAGTGCTAGGTCCCGCCATTCGTAGTTGTTCACAAGGTGGGTTTCGGTGCTGACCAGGGCAGTGGCGATTGAATAGCTGCCTGGCCCGAGGTTCATCGGAAAGGTGAAGCGGTAGGTGATTTCTTCCCCGGGCAGGACGTCGTGCAGCGGCATTTTCTTGAGGTCGGTATTGGTGCCGTAAATGGCCTGGCCGAGGCGGTCCTTGATCATGTATCCCAACACCAGACGCTGGATCGGCGCATTCACCGCCACCTTCACGCGCAGGGTAATCGGGCTGGCGACGTCGATCGCCTCGACCTGTTCGCCCGCTGCATTGAGTAGCGCGATGTCTTGTACTGTCGCTTCGCCGGTACCCGATGTGGTCTGTAGCTTGCCGTCGGCAAGCTTCTCGACCCGCACGGTTTCGTTTTCACGTTCGGCAATCAGCGCGTTGTAGAAATCCATGATCTCTTCGGGCGAGCCTTCCTTGGCCACGCGCCCGCTGTCGAGCAGGATCGCGCGGTCGCAGATCGACTGGATGGCGCCCTTGTCATGCGATACGATCAACAGAGTCGTGCCAAGCTTGCCGAAGGAGCGGATCCGGTCGAAGCTCTTGTGCTGAAAGTAGGCGTCGCCGACCGAGAGTGCCTCGTCGACGATCAGCACGTCCGGGCGCCGCGCGGTGGCAACACTGAATGCCAGGCGCATCTGCATTCCGCTCGAATAGATCCGGACCGGCTGATCGATGTAGTCACCAATGTCGGCGAACGCTTCGATTTCCGGCATCAGTGAATGCACTTCCTCTGCGCGCATCCCCAGCAACTGGCCCGCCATCATTGCATTCTGCCGGCCCGTGAAATCCGGATGGAAGCCCATGCCCAGCTCCAGCAGGGCCGCCACCTTTCCGGTGATCGTCACATTTCCCGTGCTCGGTTGTGCAGTGCCAGTGATGAGCTTGAGCAGCGTGCTCTTGCCAGCGCCATTGATGCCGATGATGCCAACGGCTTCACCAGGATCGATCCTGAAATTGATGTCCCTCAACACCCACTTGTTTTTGTGCCGCGTTCCACGCCCGGGCAGAATCCACTCGAGCAGCCGCGACCAGTGGTTGGGATACTGTTTGTAGGCCTTGCCCAGATTATCGACACGAATGCTGCCCATCAAAGTTCATCCACCATTTCACCGGAGCGACTGCTGAAAAGCCGCATGCCCAACATGCACACCAGGCCGGCCAGCAGCAGCATCGGCAGCAGGCTGCTCCATTGCGGCCATTTCTGATGCACCAGGATGTCCTGGCAGGCCATTATCACCGGTACGATCGGGTTCCAGATCAACAGGCCGCGTACCGGTTCCGGCAGAATCGCGGCGGGGTACACCACCGGCGTGAACCAGAACCAGAATTGCAGGAATACGCCGAAGAACTGGCCAACGTCACGGAAGAAAACGTTCAATACGCCAAGGACAATTCCAAGCCCGATGGCGAAGGCCATCAGCAACAGCAGCACGGGCAGCAGGGCGAGGAAAACCCAACCCGGAAAATTACCGCTGGCAATGAGGAAGCCGGTGAACAAGCCAAAAATGATGCTGAAATTGACCAGCGCATTGGCGACCACAATGATCGGCAGGCAGATCCGGGGGAAGCTGACCTTTTTGATCAGCGCTGCCTGCTCCAGAAACATCAACTGTGCGCGGGAGGTGATCTCGGCGAACAGACCCCACGTCAGGATGCCGGCACAAAGATAGATGCTGTAGGCAAAATGCGCGTCGGTGTCGGGCAAGCGCGAACGCATTACCTCCGAAAAGATCACCGTGTAGACCACGATCATCGCCAGCGGATTGAGCACTGCCCACGCTGCGCCGAGCAGCGAGTTACGGTACTTGGACTGAAATTCCCGTCGCACGCTACCAAGAATGAAATCGCGATACTGCAACAGGCCGGCCAGCATGGGGATGGTCTTCAATGGAGCA
>JAYTLK010000151.1:0-1391 GCA_043729515.1 Herminiimonas sp. | reverse complement strand
GGCCACTCTGGGGATTCCCATCACCGTCTCCCACGGGTTCGCCGCGCGGGTCTCGGCGTTCCGGCCAGTGTGGCGCAGGATCTGATTCTCGAAGCCGCGATCACTCCTCAGGGGCCGGGGCCGATTTCCGATCTGTCTCAGGCTCGACAGATCTTGTTGACAGGAGCGACCGGATTTCTCGGGGCGTTTCTGCTGGATGAACTACTCAGTCGCACCACCGCCGAGATTGTCTGCCTGGTGCGGGCTTCCGATGAGGTCTCGGCGAAACGCCGGGTTCTCAAGAACCTGAGCCGATTTTCGCTGGCCCCGATGAATGCCTCCGAAAGGATTCGCGCCGTCCCTGGCGACTTCTCCAAACCCTCCTGTGGGCTGTCACCCGAGGCATTTCAGCGACTGGCCGCTGAGATCGATGTGATCTACCACCTCGGTGCCGATGTGAACCTGGCGTTGTCCTATGACGCATTGCGAGCGACCAATGTGGGAGGGGTGAGGGAAATCCTCCGACTGGCCTCACACACGCGCACGAAGCCCGTGCATCTGACATCCACATATGCGGCCCATATCACGGCGGAAAATCGAGGCCAACTCGTCACGGAAGATGATCCGCTTCCGCCGTTTGAACAGCTGCTGTACGGTTATGGCCAAACCAAGTGGGTGGGAGAGAAACTCGTGCAGACGGCCCGTCAGCGGGGCCTTCCCATCACGATTTATCGGCCCGGGAACATCACCGGACACAGCCTCAATGGGGGCTCGAAAACCGGCGATCTGCTGCATACGATCGTCCTGATTTGCCTGCGGTTGGGAGCCGCCCCTCTGCGTAACGCGGAGTTCGACTTGACACCCGTCGACTATGTGGCCAAAGCCCTGATGGAACTCTCTCTGCAACCGGAGTCCGCTGGCGGCAACTTCCATCTGACCAACCCAGTTCCCCTCCAGACTCGAGACCTGACGGAGTGGATGCAGCAGTCTGGTCTGGGAGTCGAAGTCGTCCCCTATGACAATTGGCGAGACCGTCTGCTGGAGTGGGGGCAGCAAATGGGATCGGATGACATGCGGATTCTGACCGACATCCTCGGCCCCCGCGCTTTCGCACAAGATGACGCCCAGGCGGTTCATCCACGGTTTGACACTTCGCAGACCCGAGTTCTGCTGGAAGAGTCGGGCATCACCTGCCCCCCCGCCAATACGCGGTTGTTCGATGTCTATCTGTCGTACCTGCGGCGGATGAAACTCATCACGACTCCCGGTCATCCGGGCGACGCAGTGTCGCTCCAGACTGTCTGACGACATAGGGAGGAGACGCATGGGCAATTCCAAGCACATCCTGGTGGAGCATTTTGGACCGGCCTGTCTGGCGGGGATCACCTGGACCGATTGGGTGAAGCTGCTTG
>JAYTLK010000150.1:0-38096 GCA_043729515.1 Herminiimonas sp. | reverse complement strand
CCAGCCACCGATGTTATAGGTTTCGCCCACTGCACCGCCAGCCAGGACCGTCCGGATGGCAGCGCAATGGTCGCCGACATACAGCCAGTCGCGGATCTGCTGGCCATCGCCATACACCGGCAATGGCTTGCCAGCGAGCGCATTGACGATCATGAGCGGAATCAGCTTCTCCGGAAAATGATACGGGCCGTAATTGTTGGAGCAATTGGTTGTCAGCGTCGGCATGCCGTAGGTGTGATGGTAGGCCCGCACCAGATGATCCGCTGCCGCCTTGGATGCGGAATAGGGGCTGTTCGGCGCATATTGTCTGGTCTCGGCGAACGGCGCTTCGTCCGGCGCCAGGGTGCCATACACTTCATCGGTGGAGACATGCAGGAAGCGAAATGCCGCCTTGGCCTCCGGCGCCAGTGCCCCCCAGTGCGCACGGGCCGCTTCGAGCAGGCTGAAGGTACCGTTGATGTTGGTGGTGATGAAGGCGGCCGGGCCGTGGATCGAGCGATCGACATGGCTTTCGGCCGCAAAATGCACGATGGCGCGCGGCTGGTGGTGGCTCAGCAATTGCGACATGGCAGCGCCGTCGCAGATGTCGGCCTTGACGAACACATGCCGCGCATCGCCCTCCAAGGCGGCCAGATTGCCGGGATTGCCGGCATAGGTCAGGCAATCGACGTTCAATACCGGTTCGTCCGATTGCGCCAGCCAGTCCAGTATGAAATTGGAGCCGATGAAACCGGCCCCGCCTGTCACTAAAATCATGAGTTCCGCCTTTTGCCTTGAGTAATGCCAGTATCCTGATCGGGCTGACCGGGCTGACCGGGCTGATCGGGCTGACCGATTGCCGTACGCCTCAGTCAGCCTGGATTCTACCTGCAGACATGTTATGAATTTGTAATTAAACGTGGCATTCATGCCTGTTTGCCCGGCCGGAGCCCGTATTGCGCAACCTGGCAGAAGCCCATCGGCATCGCGGCCATACACAATTGCCCGAACGCAGCGTAAAATTTTACCGGACTTCACCGGCGTCGACGCCATTGTTGCGAGGTACTCGGCGCTTTTTACCCCGGTGTCTGCACAACCTGTTTGCACGGCGCAGCCATCTCGCCTACCGATACGACGTAACTGCAAAACACAACCACACGACTTGCACGCCCGTAACCCATGCCTACTTATGTAATCGGCGACCTCCAGGGTTGCCACGAACGCCTGTGCGCCTTGCTCGACAAGATCGACCGGGCGCCTGCGCCGACTGCCGCCGCCGCATGTTCCGGGACGGCCGGCGCCGACCCGCATTACGTGTTCGTGGGCGACCTGGTCAATCGCGGTCCGCAATCGCTCGAAACCTTGCGCCTGCTCAGGAGCCTGGGCGACCGGGCGCGCTGCGTGCTCGGCAACCATGACCTGCACCTGCTGGCCGCGGCCAACGGCATCCGCAAGCCCGGCCGTGGCGACACCTTCGACGCACTGCTGGCCGCACCTGACCGCGATGACTTGCTGCACTGGCTGCGTCATCAACCGCTGGCGCTGATGCTCGATGCACCGAGCGGACCGCATCTGGTGGTGCATGCCGGGCTGCTGCCGCAGTGGACTGCCGCAGCAGCCCTGGCGCTTGCCGGCGAAGTCGAGGCTGCCTTGCAGGGGCCGGACTGGCTGGACTTCCTGCGCCACATGTACGGCAACCAGCCTGCCCGGTGGGATGATGATCTGCGCGGTCACGATCGCCTGCGCTGCATCGTCAACGCCCTGACCCGCCTGCGCTGGTGCGATGCCGATGGCGTCATGCAGTTGGGGGAAGTGCCGGATGGACCAGAGGCCGCCGGCCTGTTTCCCTGGTTTTCAGCACCGGGGCGGCGCAGTACCGATGCCACGATCATCTACGGCCATTGGTCGGCGCTTGGTCTACAGATGCACGCCAAGGTCATCGGCATCGACACCGGTTGCCTGTGGGGCGGCAAGCTGACTGCCGTGCGCATCGAAGACCATGCGCTGTTTCAGGTGGATTGCCCGCAGGTTCAAGCGCCGGCCCGTTCACGCGCTTCGGCGCCGACATCTCCATAGCCGAGCGCCGCGCCGATCCGCGCATGCGCGGCCGCAGCCAGCACCCGCCGGTGCGCGCCTTCGCTCGATAGTGTCGGCAGCAGCAGGATCTGCGCCCGCACCGGTTTTGCCCGCAGGATCACCAGCATGCTTTCCAAAAAAGTCGTGTCGCCGATATAGTCGACCGCCGAATCGAGCCTTTCTTCTGCATCGAGGTAGCGCAATGTCAGCGGCTGCACCGGCACGCCGGCATCGATTGCCGCTTCGAACAGATTGGCGTGGAACGGCAGCAGCGTGCCTTGCGCAGCAGTCGTGCCTTCGGGGAAAAACGCCACGCGCTCGCCGGCTTCGACGCTGGCGACCAGGTTGCGGAAGGTCTTGCGCACGTCGCGCGGTTTGCCGCGGGCGATGAAGATGGTGTTGGCGCGAATGCACAGGGTGCCCAGCAGCGGCCAGTCGCGGATGTCGGATTTCGCCACGAAGCGGCAGGGCTGCATGCTGTTGATGACGAAGATGTCGAGCCAGGAGACGTGATTGGCGACGATGATGCTGCGTGCCTCCAGCATTGCCGCAGCGGCCGGTACACCGGACACTGGCATCTGCCGCCCGTCCGCTTCCACGCGCAGCACTTCCAGGTCAACGCGAAACAGGCGCAGCAATGCCGCCGACCAGCGCTGGATATGCGCCTGCCGGCCCGCATCGTCGACCCGCGGGAACACCACGATGCAAATGAACAACCCCGACAATACATGCAGGGCCACACGCAGCAAGGTCCAGGCGATCATGCCGCGCACATCCGGTCGATGCTAGCGCTGATAGGCAGGATGCCCCGCCACCAGCGTCATGCGTACCTGCCCGACCAGCTCGTAACCGAGAAACGGCGTGTGCTTGCCCTGACTGGCCAGCGCGGCCGCATTGACCAGCCAGCGGGTGTCGGGGTCGAACAGACAGACGTCGGCAACACGTCCGACGTCAAGGCGGCCGCAGGGCAAGCCGAGCACCTGCGCCGGATCGATCGTGACCTTGGCCACTGCGCTGGCGATGACGCTGCGCGCGATGCCCGCGCCCCCGGTCGGACGCGTCTCATGCGCCCACTTCAGCGCCAGCGATAGCAGCAGTTCAAGGCCGGTCGCGCCCGGCGAGGCTTCGCCGAAAGGGAGCAATTTTTCATCATCGTCGACCGGCGTATGGTCGGAGCAGATGGCGTCGACAGTGCCGTCGGCCAGGGCCGCGCGGATCGCATCACGGTCGCGCTGGGCACGCAGCGGCGGCGCCAGGCGGGCATTTGCATCGAAGAAGCCGATGTCCATGTCGGTCAGGTGGACGTGATGGGCGCCGACGTCGCAGGTGACCGGCAGCTTTTCTTTTTTCGCCGCCCGCACCAGCTCCAGGCCGGCCGCCGAGGAAATCCGGCACAGGTGCACGCGCGCGCCGGTAGCGCGCATCAGTTCGAAGATGGTGTGCAGGGCAATCGTCTCGGCCATCACCGGCACGCCGGACAAGCCCAGGCGCGAAGCCATCGGGCCGCTGTGGGCGATGCCGCCGGCGCCCAGGTGCGGATCCTGCGGTCGCAGCCATACCGTGTAGCCGAAGGTCTGCGCATATTGCAATGCCCGCAGCAGAACGGTGGTGTCGACGATCGGCATGTCGGCTTGCGAGAAACCGATGCAGCCGGCCTCGGTCAGCTCGGCCATCTCTGTCAGCGCCCGGCCCTTCAGGCCGACGGTCAGCGCCCCCAACGGATAGACGTGCGCCTGATTCAGCTTTTCGGCGCGGTATTTCAGCATCTCGACCAGGCCCGGTTCATCGAGCACCGGTTCGGTGTCGGGCGGGCACACCAGGCTCGTCACGCCGCCCTGCAGTGCCGCCTGCATCTCGGATTCGAGCGTGGCCTTGTATTCGTAACCGGGTTCGCGCAGCCGCACGCTCAGGTCCACCAGCCCGGGCGCGACCACCAGGCCTGCGGCGTCGATGATGCGGTCGGCGACAAAACCCGCTGGCTGCGCGCCGACACCGGCCACCACGCCATTGCTGATGTAGAGATCATGCGGCGCATCGATGCCGTTGGCCGGATCGACCAGGTGCCCATTGCTGATATGCAGATTCATCGTTGCTGCCCTATTTGCTCGCCAAAATGCTCATTACCGCCATCCGCACCGCGATGCCGAAAGTCACCTGCGGCAGGATCACCGCCTGGTTGCCGTCGGCCACCGCCGAATCGATCTCCACGCCCCGGTTCATCGGCCCCGGATGCATGACGATCGCATCCGGTTTCGCCAGCGCGAGGCGTTCGGGCGTCAAGCCGTAGCTCTTGAAGAATTCCTGCGCCGAGGGCAGCAAGGCGCCGCTCATGCGCTCGTTCTGCAGGCGCAGCATGATGATGACGTCGACATCCTTCAAGCCGGCATTCATGTCGGTGAAGACCCGCACGCCCATCTGCTCCAGGCCACTCGGCAAGAGCGTTCTCGGAGCGATGGCGCGCACTTCCGGCACACCCAGCGTGGTCAGGGCATGGATGTCCGAGCGCGCCACGCGGCTGTGCAGGATGTCGCCGACGATGGCCACCGTCAGGTTGGTGAAGTCGCGCTTGTAATGCCGGATGGTGTACATGTCCAGCAGGCCCTGGGTCGGATGGGCGTGGCGGCCGTCGCCGGCATTGACCACGTGGACGTGGGACTGCCTGGTATCGATCAGGTGCTTTGCGATCAGGTACGGCGCCCCGGACTGCGCATGGCGCACCACGAACATGTCGGCATGCATGGCCGAGAGATTGTCGATCGTGTCCAGCAGCGACTCGCCCTTGCTGGCGCTCGACGCAGAAATGTTCAGGTTGATGACGTCGGCAGAGAGCCGCTTGCAGGCGATCTCGAAGGTGGTGCGGGTGCGGGTCGAATTCTCGAAGAAGAGATTGAACACGCTTTTGCCGCGCATCAGCGGCACCTTCTTCACCTCCCGATCCGACACGCCGACGAACGACGAGGCCGTGTCGAGGATGTGGTTGATGACCGCCTTGGGCAAGCCTTCGATGGTCAGCAGATGCTGCAGTTCGCCATGGGCATTGAGCTGGGGATTATGCATGATCGACCGTCAGGGAAAACTTGCCGTCGTCGGCACGCTGCAATACCAGCGATTGACCGGCGGCCAGCGTCACCTTGTCGGCGACGAAGTCAGCCGCCACCGGCAGTTCGCGATTGCCGCGGTCGACCAGCGCCGCCAGCAGGATGCGCCGCGGACGGCCGTAATCGAAAAGTTCATTGATCGCGGCGCGCGTGGTGCGGCCGGTGTAAAGCACGTCATCGACCAGAAGAATCGTGGCGCCATCGACCTCGAACGGTATCTGGCTCGGCCGCACATCTGGCCGCAAGCCCTTGCTGGCGTAATCGTCGCGGTAGAAGGAGGCATCCAGAAAACCGAGCCGGGCCTCCAGATCGAGCGCGCGGGCCAGGCGCTCGGCCAGCCAGGCGCCGCCGGAATAGATGCCGACGATGGCGGCCTGCTCCACGCCGGCCAATCCGGTGCGGACCTGTTCTTCGAGCACGCGATACAGCGCCTCGGCGTCATTGTTTGTCGACATGATCCCCATGGTCAGGTTGATGCGTCAGGTAAATGCAATGCGGTCGGCACGTCGTCGAAATATTGCTGCAGAATGACCGATGCGGCCTGGTCATCGATATGTTCGCCCCGCTTTTGCGACAGCACCGCCGAGGAATAGCGTTCGTCGACCAGCACCGTCTCGACACCGAAGCGGCCGTGCAGCTGGTTGGCGAAGCGCCGGCAGCGCGCCGTCATCTCGTTCGGCGCGCCATCCGGGTGCAGCGGCAGCCCGACGATGCAGCGACGCGGCTGCCACTGCGCGATCAGTCGGGCGATGGCAGCGAACTTTGCGGCATTGTCGGGGCCGGTGATGATTGCCAATGGTTGCGCACGGCCAAGCAGGCTGTTGCCGACCGCGACACCGATGCGCTTGAGCCCGAAATCGAAAGCGAGCAACGTCTCCACGAATGCCGCGACTAACTGCGCAGCTCAGGCATGCCCGACCTCGCCCGACAGCATCATCGGATCGATGCCGAGGAGCTTCAAGGCCGCTGTAAAACGGGATTCGATCGGCGTGTCGAAGATGATGTCCTGCCGGGCGGCGACCGTCAGCCAGCCATTGTGCGCGATCTCCTCTTCGAGCTGACCGGCGGCCCAGCCGGCACACCCCAGGCTGACCAGGAAGCGCTCCGGACCATTGCCGCTGCCGACTGCTTCCAGCACATCCTTGGAGGTCGTCAAGGCGACGGCATCGCTGACGCGGATCATGGAGGAATACTCGCTGCCAGGCGCATGCAGCACGAAGCCGCGCTCGACCTGCACCGGTCCGCCGAACATGACCGGCTGCTTGTCGACGCCGCCATGCTTGCCACCGTGCTTGCCACCGGCCATGTCACTGGCGGCAATCTCCAGCTGCAGGTCGATCCGCTCGAACAACGTGTCCATGGTCATGTCAGTCGGTTTGTTGATGATCACGCCGAGCGCACCTTCTGCATTGTGCTCGCACAGATACACGACGCTGCCACCGAAAACCGGATCCAGCATGGATGGCATGGCAATCAGAAAATGGTCCGCCAGTTGCAGGCCAGGTACTTCACCGCTGGCCGGATCGGCTCCGGATGCGGAATCATTTGGATCGCCGGGATTGCCGGAAGCGCCGCCGCCGAGCATTTCTGCATCGGGACGGAATGAGGGAGAACGGGGTTTGCGCGGCTTCACCATGGCCGCATTTTAGCATTTTTACAGCGCCGCAAAAGTCGCTCCGGGCCCGAAATCGCTTGTCGTTCAGATCATGCATTTCTGGAAATTGCCTTAAACTCCATCCAACCGCGCTGCCGATTCATTCGATCCGCACCGCACTGGACCGCACCGCATCAATCTGCACCTGCGCGGCAAGTCGCCGCCCGCCCACCGTTCGAAAGTCCACCATGCCACAGTACGATGCCAGCCTCGTCTGGTTCCGCCGCGACCTGCGCAGTTTCGATCATGCCGCGTTGCATCATGCCCTGACCCATAGCCAGCGGGTCTACTGCGTCTTCATCTACGACCGCGCAATCCTGGAGCCGTTGCCGCGTGAAGACAGGCGTGTCGAATTCATTCATGCTGCCATCGCCGAACTGGCCGCCGCTCTCGACGGCATGGGCGGCCATCTGATCGTGCGCCATGCGGACGCAGACGACATCGTGTCGCTGGCCGAGATGCTGGGCGTGGACACCGTATGCATCAACCGCGATTACGAACCGGATGCGGTCGCCCGCGACATCCGGATCGGCGCCGCGCTGGAAAAAGCCGGTCGGCAACTGCTGGCCTTCAAGGACCAGGTGATCTTCGAGCAGGATGAAGTGCTGTCATTGGGGGGCAAGCCGTTCTCGGTCTTCACGCCCTACAAGAATGCGTGGCTGAAAAAACTGCATGCCACACCGCGCACCGGCGAGGACGACTTCTATTTCCGTACCTATCCGATCGACAGCCACCGCACTGCATTGGCAAAACCACCCGCTGCGCTCGTGACGCCGCCGCCGACGCTTGAAGCACTCGGCTTTGCAAAAACCAACCTGAGCACGCTGCAGATACCGACCGGCATGTCAGGCGGCGCCACCCTGCTGGAAGATTTTTTGCCGCGCATGCCGGCCTATGACGAAACGCGCAATTTTCCGGCGATCAAGGGACCGTCCTATCTGTCGGTGCATCTGCGCTTCGGTACCGTGTCGATCCGCGGCCTGGCGCGACGCGCCATCGACGGCATGCGCAGCGGCGAACTGGCGAGCAGGGGCAAAACGGAGACGGATGGGCCGGCCGGCAGCGCGGGTGTGATGACCTGGCTTTCGGAACTGGTCTGGCGGGATTTTTACTTCATGATCCTGCATCATCATCCGCGCGTGGCCCATGCTGCCTTCAAGCCGGAATACGATCGCATTCGGTGGGAACAGGGCGCGCATGCCGATGCGCAATTCACTGCCTGGTGCGAGGGACGCACCGGGTATCCGCTGGTCGATGCCGCCATGGCACAGCTGAATCAGACCGGTTACATGCACAATCGGCTGCGCATGGTCACGGCCTGTTTCATGATCAAGGATCTGGGCCTCGACTGGCGGCGCGGCGAGCGGTACTTTGCCGAAAAATTGAATGACTACGATCTGTCTGCCAACAACGGCGGCTGGCAGTGGGCGTCGTCCTCCGGATGCGATGCGCAGCCCTATTTCCGCATCTTCAATCCAATCACCCAGTCGGAAAAGTTCGATGCCGACGGCCGCTTCATCCAGCGTTATCTGCCGCAACTGGCGAAGTTATCCGCCAAGCAGATCCACGCGCCCTGGCTGCAGCCGGCTGCCGTGCTGCGCGACGCCGGTATCACGCTGGGTGAGAATTATCCGGCGCCGATCGTGCAGCATGACGAAGCAAGACAGCGCACGCTGGCGCGCTATGCGGTCGTGAAGAAAGTCGCCGAGACGGTGTGAGCGAGGCCGGCAGACGCGCGCCTCAGCCGGCCGGCGCTGCTTTTGCGATGAACCCCGCAACGCTGGCCAGCAGCTGCGCTTCCTGATACGGCTTGCCCAGGTATTCGTTCACACCCAGTTCGAAGGCGTGGTTGCGGTGCTTCGACGCCGTGCGTGACGTGATCATGATGATCGGCACATGCTTCGTGCGCGGATCATCACGCAGGTTGCGGGTCAGGTCGAAGCCATCCATGCGCGGCATTTCGATATCGACCAGCATGACATCGGGCGTGATCGTTTGCAGTTGTTCGAGCGCATCGACGCCATCCTTTGCCAGCACCACCTGATATCCCTCGCGCGAGAGCAGGCGTTGCGTCACCCGCCGCACCGTGAGCGAATCGTCGACCACCATGACGATGCTTTGCGTACGCAGGCCCGCCACTGTCCTGGTCCTGCCATCGCCATCCGGTTCGGCCACCGCGCCAGGCGACGACGGCTCGGCCGCACGCGGCGCGCGCACCAGGTCCTGTGCCTGCTGCGCCAGTGCCACCGGATTAAGAATCAGGACGATCTCCCCCGACCCCAGCACGGTGGCGCCGGCGATGCCGGTCAAGCGCGCGACTTGCGGGCCGATGTTCTTGACCACCACCTCGCGGTTACCGAGAATTTCATCGACATGGATCGCGGTGCGGCTGCTGCCGCTCTTCAGGATCAGCAGCGGCGAATATTGCTGCGCCACGGCGTTCACGCCGGCTTCGCCCAACAGCGTGGCCAGATACGCCATCGGTACCCGCTGCGATTGCCACATGACCGCACCTTCATGGTAAGCAGCAGCCAGCGCCTGCGTCTTCAACTGCTGCACCTGCTCGACCAGCACCGACGGCACCGCATAGGTCTTGCCGCCAGTGGTCAACAGCACCACTTGCGTGACGGCCAGTGTCAGCGGCAGATGCACCGTGAAGCGTGCGCCCTTGCCGGTCTCGGAGACGATTGCGACCCGCCCGCCGAGCGAGGTTGCCTCGGTCCGCACCACGTCCATGCCAACGCCCCGTCCGGCCAGCTCGGTCACTGCCGTGGCTGTTGAAAAGCCGGCATGAAGGATCAGGTCCCGCAGGTCGGATTCCGCGATCTGCGCGTCAGCGGCGAGCAGGCCGGTCTGGATTGCCTTGCTGCGGATGCGTTCCAGGTCGAGACCGGCGCCGTCGTCGGAAAACTCGATCACGACTTCGTTGCCTTCCTGGCGCACTTCGACCAGCAATTCACCGACCTCGTTCTTGCCCGCTGCCTGGCGCCCGGCCCGGCTTTCGATGCCGTGCACGATCGCATTGCGCAGCAGGTGCTCGAACGGCCCGGCCATTTTTTCCAGTACGCTGCGGTCGATCTCGACGGCGCTGCCGCGGATGTCGAGGTTGACGCGCTTGTCGATTTCCTTGGACGCCTGGCGCGTGACGCGAAACAACCGCTCGGTGATGCTGGCGAACTGCACCATGCGCACGCTCATCAGATCCTGCTGCAGCTCGCGCGTCAGACGGGCCTGAATGCCAAGGTCGCCGGCGGCGCTATCCAATGTGCGGGCCATGTTCTGCTGCACCGAACCGACGTCGCTCACGCTCTCGGCCATCATCCGCGTCAGTTCCTGCAGACGGGTGAAGCGATCGAACTCGAGCGGATCGAACTGGCCGTCGACCGCGTTCGAGCGGGCCGATGTCTGGTTGGCGATCTGGGACTCGGCCTGCATTTCCACCTCGCGCAATTGCTCGCGCAGGCGGGAGAGATTGTCGGTCAGCTCGGCCAAAGACTGACGCATTGCATCGACTTCGTTTTCCAGCCGTGACCGAGAGATCGATACCTCGCCGGCCTGGTTGACCAGGCGGTCGAGGACGTCCGCCCGCACCCGGACCAGTGGAATCGTCGCTACCGTCGTTTGCACGGCTTCCAGCGACTGGCGTGGCGCCTGGCGACGGTCTGCCATGCCACCGCTGAGCAGGCGATCGGCGCCGAAGGTGGCCTGCTGGTCCGGATCGGTATCGAACCCGGCTGGAGCCGACATGGCCGGGGTCTCGCCTGCGGGAAGGGCGATGGCACCGGCGGCAATTTGCTCCGTGGCGTGCATTCCGGCAACCGGCTCTGTGGCAGAGTCACGTGCATCACGTGCATCGCGTTCGCCGATCAGCCCGGAGGCCTCTGCAGTTCGCGCCCCCGCCTGCGGCGCCACCAGATTGTCGAACATCTGCAAACCCTGGTCGTGCCGCGCCAGCAGATCGTCGAACATCGCCGGCGATGACCGGCTCAGATGCATCATCTGCTCGATGCGGCTTTCCAGCTCGTGCATGTGCTGACCCAGGCGCATGGCGCCGGCCATCCGGGCGCTGCCTTTGATGGTGTGCAATAGACGCAGCAACGCCTGCGGCGCACCCTGCTCGCCTGGCGACTGCTGCCAGCCGCGCAGGCTCTGCCCGATCTGCGGCAGCATGTCGGTTGCCTCTTCGATGAACACCGGCAGCAGATCCGAATCGAGATCGTCCTTGATCGGTACGCCCGACAGCGGAAGCGACTCGGGCGCGGTTCCTGCACTCAGGCCGAAAGCCCCGGCCATGGCAGCCGTGATTACCGGCGCTTGCGTCGGCAACTGGGCCGCTGGCAAAAAGTCGACTTCATCCTCGGTCTTGGTGTCCTGCGCGGTATCAGTATCTGGCAGCAGGTCGGATAGCTCCGGCTCCGGCTCCGGCTCCGGCACCTGCGCGGGCATGTTGCCGCGTGCAGTGACTGCCTCCCGCAGCGCGACCAATGCCAGCACCCGCGCCGGTTCATGGTCCGCCATTTCGCCGAGCGCGAACAATTGCAGCATGAAGCGGATTCGTTCCAGGGTCAGGTCGAGCGTGTCACGTTCGCTTGCCAACAGGCGGATCGGCATGCGTGCCAGTTGCTGCAGCGCGGCTTCTAGCGCATGCGCGATTTCCTGCAGCGGCCGGAAACCGACCGTGGCCGAGGTGCCTGCCAGCGAATGCGCGGCATGCACCGCACTGATGTTGACCTGCCGCTCAGGCTCATGCCGCCATTCGTCGAAGTCATGCGCCAGGAGTCGCACCAGTTCATCGGTTTCGGCCAGGTAGATGGTGTGCAAAGCGACACCGATTTCCAGCGAGCCGATCTGGCGTACTGCATCGTTGCGCAGCGGCGAAGGAGCCTGCAACGTCGGAAATTCGATGATGTCGGCGCGCGGCCCCGTCGGCGGTTGAAGCGTGTCGACGAAGTCGATTTCCGCCGAAGAGTCGAATTCTTCCGGCCGTCCGCTTTCTGCAGTAATCGGTTCATGATCGCCGGCTCGCGCGTCGGTCGCTTGCAAGTCGGTCCATTCCTGGTCAGACGAATCCGATCTCACCGTGAGAAAACTTGCCAGATCTGCACTCGTCGATTCGCCGGCCGGCTGGGTAAATACCAGCAATTCTTCGTCGGACAGGTGCACTTCTTCTGGCTCCGACAGCGCAACATATGCAGCATCGGCGGCGACCGGTTCGGCCATCGCCAGCTCGGCATCGACCGTCTGTTCCGGCAGATCGAGCGGTAGCCCGTCCGTCAACCGTTGCGCTGCAGCGATCAGCGGCGCAGGCGATTGCTGCGAGCGACCGTCGCGTTGCAGGTCGTCGACCCAGCGGCTGAGATCGGCATGTGCCATGCCGAGCAATGCATGCAGCGCCGGGTCAGCACCGGTCGACGCCGACAGGCGCTGGTTCATGACCTGTTCGATGCTCCAGGCCGCCTCGCCGAACGCCATCAGACCGACCATCCGGCCGCTGCCCTTGAGTGTGTGAAATGCGCGGCGCAGAGTCGTCAGGTGTTCCTGGTCGTGCGGCGCGACCTGCGCCAGCGGCAAGGTGGTGCGGACAGCCTCCAGCACCTCGACCGCTTCGGTGAGGAATATCTCGAGCAGTTCGGCATCGACTTCTGCATCCGTTTCCGGAACTGCCGGCGAAGAAGGCAGCACCGGTGGAGGCACGGCCGTCGGATTCAGCATGACGAGCAATGCGGCAGCCGACTGTGCGTCGCCAGCAAAATTTTCCTGCTCCAGCAATGTCAGTGCCGCCTTGGCACGCTCACCCGCTTCCGGATGATCGATCAGGCTGGCATCCCGGCGCACCTGTTGCAGGGCCTGCTTCAATTGAGTCAGCAGACCGGCGTCGGCAGGTCGCGAGCGCATTGCCTCTGCCACCCGCAAGGCGTCCTGCTGATGGCGGATCAGGTCCTCTTCAACCGTCGGCAGGGGCTCTGCCGCCGCGTCAATAGGGGCGCGCGTGACAGCCGTCGGCGCATCGAGCAAGTGCGACGCGCTGCCGGCAGCGGCAGGTGGCGATGCAATCGATGAATCATCTTCATGCGGGGCTTCGTGGGCGGCTTCGTGGGCGGCTTCACGTGCTACTTCACGTGCTACTTCACGTGCGGCATCGTGCACCCCTTCGTACGCGGTTGGCACGATTGCAGCGGCCGGGGCGTTCGCGAGCGCAGCCGCCGCTTCCGCCATTGATTGCGCAGCAGGTGGCGCTGGAATTCCTGCCGTTTCCGGCATTGGCGCGGAATCCGCCGCCGGCGCCGTTTCCGCGATCGCCGGCACCGCGACCACTACCGCCTGCCCCCGCTCCACCGGCAGTTCCTGGAACAATCCGGTCTGCTCGTCGAAAGCGAAGCGCTGCCGCCGGCCTTCACCTGCCAGTTGCAATGTGTCTATGAAAAAACCGAGCGCACCGATGTTGCGGGCGACTTGATGGAACAGGGCCTGCGAGGCGCCGGCATGCGGCGCTTCACCGGCGTCGATCATGGTTTGCAAGCAATGCTGGACATGCGCCACTGCCCGGGCGGCGTCGTTCTGGTCCAGCACGGCAAGCGCGCCGCCGACCTGATGCAGCATGCCGACCACTGGTTCCAGCACCGCGACTTCTACCGGCTTGGCAAAATATTCTTCCAGTGTCTTTTCGACCTGGCGCAGGCTGGATTGCAGCTCGCCGGTGAGAGCAACCATGGTCTGGCGCTGCTGTGCCTGGCGCGAGATCTCTTCCAGCCAGGGCGTGCCACCCGACACCTCCTCACCGGCCACGACAGACAGCAAGCGTGCCGTCATTGCGTCGGCACGCTCGGGAAAACGCGCGTCGAGATGGCCAATCTGGCCGAGCGCATGTTCGACGAACAAGAGGCAGGTTGCCATTTCCAGGCCGAGCCGGTCACCGGGCTCGGCGCTGGCCGCCGCGCGGGCGATGCCATTGAGTTCACGCAGCAGCTTGGCCAGCGGTGGCGTCTGCAGGCTCGCGCCCGCGTCGCTCAGCGCTTGCATCTCCGCTTCGAAGGCGCCGGCGACGCTGAAGTCGCCGCCGCCGATCCGATTCCAGTGATTTTTTGCCTGGGTCAGCCGGGCGCGGGCAGCTGCCAGCGCGGCGCCGTCGACATGGCCGTAGCGGCGGATGTCGAAATCGGCAGGCACCTGGCCGTCGAGGCGATAGGCGTTGCGGATCTGCTGCAATCGGGGCGACGGCGCATCGACCCGTGCGATGAAGAACAGGGCATCCCGCAACAGCCGTTCGGTGATGCCGGCCGAGCCCTCGCCCATGCGACGAATCTGCAGGTTGATGCGCGCGAAAAGCTGCTTGACGTAGAGCGCGTTGTCGATCTGCCCGGTCGCCACGCCATCGGCGAAACCATGCATGACCCACCAGAAGCCACGGGCCTGCTGGCTGATCTGCGCCTGTGCGATTTCGGCCACGACATCGCGCATCGCGGCAGAGGCACCCGTGGCATCGGCACCGGCAGGCCCCTTCAAAAATGGCAGCAACCCTTTCTCGAAGCGCTTGCGCAACGCCACCGGGTCGAGCGGCGCCGCCGCTGCCGCGGCAGTGGTGTCCGGCGGCGGCAACTGCGGCCGGATCGCCAGGTTCGGAAAGAACAGGTCGGCCGGATGGATGCGTTCGGCGCCCCGCGCTTCGAGCAGGCTGCGGTAATACGGAAACAGGCGCACCGGCTGCGGCGCGGCGCCGGCCAGCAGTTCTTCCAGATAATCGGTCAGGGCGCTGCAGGCATGATCGATCGCCGTCACCAGCGCCGAAGTGAGCTCCTGCTGCCCGGCCGCCAGCCGATCGTAGAGTTCCTCGATGGTTTCGGTCAGGATCGCCACGCCGTCGACATCGACGATCTGCAGTGCGCCATGTGCCTGGTGCAACTGGGCCTTTGCCTGGCGCAGCAAGGCTTCCCGGGCGTCGGCATCGACCGCACCGGCGGGCTCTGCATTCGTCAGCGCGGCGGCCTGCTGCAAGGCAGCCACCGACCGGCCGAGCGTGTCGCGGATTTCGCCGATGACCCAGGATAGCGGCCCGCTGTCGAATCCATCCGAGGCGGACGATGGCGCGGCGCTGGCAGCATCCGTCGCATTGGCAATGAAAGTCATGCGGGCCTCGGGAAAAATCAGGCAGTCACGCGAAAGCGCGAGACCGAGTTCTTCAGCTCTTCGGCCAGCTTCGACAATTCGCGGATCGACGAGGCCGTCTGTTGCGTGCCCTGCTGGGTCTGCTCGGTCACGGTCAGGATGTTCTGGATGTTCTGCGCCACACCGTTGGCCGACGTGGCCTGCTGCTCGGTGGAGGACGAGATGCCCTGGATCAGCTCGGCCAGCAGGTTCGACACCCGCTGGATGTCGTTCAGCGCCGCGCCGGCAGCGTCGGACAGCTTGGCACCCTCGACCACGCCCTGGGTCGATTTTTCCATCGCGGCCACGGCATCATGGGTATCGGTTTGAATCGTGCGCACCAGCGCGCCGATCTGCTTGGTCGCTTCTCCCGAGCGTTCGGCCAGCCGCTGCACTTCCTCGGCCACCACCGAGAAGCCGCGACCGGCTTCACCGGCCGATGCCGCCTGGATCGCGGCATTCAGCGCCAGCACGTTGGTCTGCTCGGTGATGTCGGAAATCAGCTCGGTGATCTCGCCGATCTCCTGCGACGATTCACCCAGGCGCTTGATGCGCTTGGAGGTTTCCTGGATCTGCTCGCGGATCTCGTTCATGCCCTTGATCGCGTTTTCCACGGCTTGCGAACCCTGCGCTGCGGCCGACACCGATTGCCGCGCGACTTCCGCCGATTCATTCGCTGATTTCGACACGTCGGTGATCTGCGAGGCCATCTCCAGCACGGCCTTGCCGGTTTCCTGGATCTCGCGTGACTGTTTCTGCGAAGCCGACAGCAGTTCATTGGAAATGTTCTGCGCCTGGTTCGAGGCCGACGTCACCTGCTCGGCCGTGCGCGTGACGCGACCGACCAGGCCGCGCAGTTCCTCGACCGTGTAATTGACCGAGTCGGCGATCGCGCCGGTGATGTCTTCCGAGACGGTTGCCTGCACCGTCAGGTCACCGTCGGCCACTTCCTGCAATTCATTCATCAGGCGCAGAATCGCGGCCTGGTTCTGGTCGTTGGCGCCCTTGGCTTCTTCTTCCTGCTTCTGTGCCTGCCGTCGCTGGGCGTCGGCTTCCTGGCCACGCAGGGTGGCTTCGCGGGCACGGGTACGGGTTTCCTGCAGGATCACGAAGGCGATGCCAACCGCCGCCAGCAGCGCCGTCGCGCCGACGGCCAGCAAGGCCCAGAACGGCCAGTTCAGCGAATCCTGATCGGCGCGATAGGTGCTCTGCACCGCCGCCAGTTTTTGTTTCAGGAGTTCGTTTTCGGAAAAGATCAGCTGCTCGCCCTGTTTGGCGGCGATGAAATTCTGCAGATTGCCGAGGATGGTGGCAACCGATGTCTGGTATTGGCCGAATACTGCCTGCAGCTCGACCAGCTTGTCGCGGGTCTCCTTGTCGCGGGTCGGCGCCAGGCGCAGGCTTTCACTGCCGTTCAGAAAGCCGTCGATGATGTCGCGAAAGGTGTTGGTGTCCTTGCCGAGCAAGAAGGCGGTTTCCGGATTCACGCCTTCCGAGGTCAGGAATTCATTGGCGCTGCGGCCCAGACGCTGGGTCAGCATGACCAGCTGGCCGGTCGCCGAAATTTCACGCGGCGTCGCGCCGCCCTGTACCTTCAGGGCCGAGATCTGTTCCGACAGTTCGAGCAGTGCCGGTGACTGCGCATTGAGCTTCTGCAACGTCGCGCCGAAGCCGGTCAGTTCCTTGCGCAGACGAAGGATTGTCTCGGCTGCCTTGTCGGTGCTGGCCCAGGCTTTCTGCACATCCTTGATCGCTGGCGCCATCTCGCCCGATGGCGCATCGATCGCGCGGTTCTGGAAACCGCCACCCTGACTCAGCACCAGCAGATCGTTGTTGAATTCGGTGCGGCTGTCGGCCAGCTGCTTGAAGGCTTCCGGATTGCCCTGGATCGCATTCGGCGCAGCCTTGCCGATCCGTTGCGAATGCATCAGCGCATCACCGGCGATCTGTGTCTGAAGCGCGCTTTGCGTGGTGCTGCGTGAATTCAGGTAGCCGAACAGCACGCCCAACAAGAACGCGATGCCCAGCACGCTGAGCAATGCCCGGATCTGTTGCGCCACAGGCAGGCCGCCCAGCACCGGCAGGCGCCGATCGGACAAGCGTTCCAGCAGATTCGGCATGCGGGATTCACCGGCGGCATCTGCGCCGGTCGAAGCCGGAGCCTGCGTGACGGGAGGCGTTGCCGAAGCAACGGCGTCGGTACGCGCCGGTTGCTCCACCGTCACGGCTGACTCCAGTGCCTGGCCCTGCCCGGCGCCAGCCAGCGCGGCGCGATCGAGCCGCGGAAAAAAGGGTAATTTGAACGCCATGCTCTCTCTCCTGATGAACTGCCTGCCGCGCCTTGGCGCGTGCGTCTTGTTGTTGTGCGATGTCGTGATGCCGTCATGCCTTGGTGCCGTGACTCCGTGCCGCTGGCCTAGGCGCCGACTTGCAGGAAGCGCGGATTGCGCGTGATGGCTGCCAGGTCGAGTACCTGCCAGACATCCCGGTCACGGTCCGTATAGCGCTGCGGCCTGACACGCCGATCTCCCGTGGCGCCTGGCTGCCGGCCCGGCTCGATGTCTGCCGTGCCCTGATCGGTCACGTCATCGGCTTGCGCCTGCATGTCGTCGATGTTGCGCAGCCCGAGTACCCGCGACACCAGCAGCCCGCCATTGAATCCGAGGCTGGGGGCGAAGGCGATGATGCGGCACTGCTTGTCGATTGTGGTCGGTGGATTGCCTTGAAAGTGCGCGAAGTCGACCACGCTGATCAGGTTGCCGCGAATGTTGGTCAGGCCAAGAAACCAGGGCTGCGTCAGCGGCACCGTGGTCAATGCGCCGACGGCCACGATCTCGCCGGCCTGCTGCAGGTCGAACAGCCAGCGGGTGCCGCCGATCACCACGCCGAGCTGGCCGGCCCGCACGTCGCTGCCGCCGCGTGCTGCCTGCATGCGGTCGACCAGGCGAGTCTGGAAGTCGCGCATGCGCAGGCGCCGCGCCGCCGGATCGGGTTTGCCGTAAGGCGTGGTCGCTGGCGCGTCGCGCAGCTCGGGCGTCGGTGGATTCATCGATTGCAGGCGCAGGAGATCACGGCCGGCGGGGTCAACCGAGCGCCGCGATCTTGGCCAGCAGTTCCTGTGGATCGACCGGCTTGACAATGTAGTCCCGCGCGCCCTGGCGCAGGCCCCAGATGCGATCGGTTTCCTGGCCCTTGCTGGTGCAGATGATGATCGGTACATCCAGCGTTAACGGGTCGCGGCTGATCGAGCGCGTCACCTGGAAACCGTTCTGGCCCGGCATGACGATGTCCATCAGGATCAGCTCCGGCTTGTCGGCCTTGATCTTCTGCATTGCCTCTTCGCCGTTCTCGGCAGTCGATACGGAAAAACCGTTCTTGATCAGGATATCGGTCAGGAAGTAACGCTCGGTGGGTGAATCGTCCACCACGAGGATTTTCTGGATAGCCATCGTTCAGCCTTTATGCGGGAAGTGTCAGACGCTTGCCGGTGCAGCATGGGCGCGCACGGTTTTCAGCAGGCTGTCCTTGGTGAAGGGTTTGGTGAGATAGGCATCGGAGCCGACCATGGCGCCCCGGGCGCGGTCGAACAGGCCATCCTTCGACGACAGCATTACCACCGGCGTCGTATGAAACTTTGCACTCTTCTTGATCAGGGCGCAGGTCTGGTAGCCATCGAGGCGTGGCATCAGAATGTCGCAAAAGATCAGCGCCGGGCGATGATCGTTCATCTTCGCCAGGGCGTCGAAACCGTCTTCGGCCAGCACCACCTGGTAGCCGGCTTGCCCGAGAAAGATTTCAGCGGACCGACGAATCGTGCTGCTGTCGTCGATCACCATGATCTTCAGGCCGCTGTTCTCCGTAGGTGTGGTCATGGCGTCGTCTCGTTAAGCAACGTCCAATATACGGCCCAGACTCGACTAAATGCAAGATGCTTTGAGACAACATTTCACCATTGGCGCGTGGCCGTGGTTTTTATGCAAAAGCGCGCCCGGTTGGCAAGCCGGATGCGCACCTCCACCGCCGCGACGCACGTGAAACAGCCGCAGGGCCGATCCTCGAGAAGGCGGCGCTGCGGCTGGCCCCGGTGGGGACGACAGGCAGTCGGGTGTGATGAAATAGTCAATGACGCCGGCGACCGTCTGGTCGGCCGCGTTGCGATCGGCCTCAAAGCGGCTCCGGCCTCAGACCCTCCGGCTGATCAGACCTTGACCATCTCGAAGTCTTCCTTGCGGGCGCCGCATTCCGGGCAGGTCCAGTTCATCGGCACGTCGGCCCAGCGGGTACCGGCGGCAATGCCTTCTTCCGGCAGGCCGGCGGCTTCGTCGTAGATCCAGCCACAGATCAGGCACATCCAGGTGACGAACGGTGGGGTGGCAGCGGCGCCTGCGGGGGAATTCGATGTTGTGTCAATGCTCACGGCGTACGGCCCTTCAAGTAAAATGCAAAGTCGGTTATCTTAATCCATGCGGTCGTGCAAATCCAAACTTCTCCCTTGATCCTGACCTTCGGCGTGGCCGATCCGGTCGGCGCGGTCGGCATCCAGGCCGACCTGGCCTCCTTCGCTGCCATGGGCTGCCACGGGCTGTCGGCCATCACGGGTCTGTTGATCAGCGACACCGCACGTATCGAAGACATCCAGCAGATCGATCCCGACTGGGTCTCCGACCAAGCGCGCCTGGTGCTGGAAGACATGCCGGTGGCGGCCTTCAAGGTCGGCGCCATCGGCAACATCGAGACAATATCCGTGATCGCCGAAATCGTCTCCGATTATCCCGACGTGCCGCTGATCCTCGACCCGTTCCTGACCGGCTTGCCGGATGAGGAGAACGAGGACGACGATATTCTCACGGCCATGCGCGAACTGTTGGTGCCACAGACCACATTGCTGGTGCTGTCGGCGGTCGAACTTGCCAGGCTGGCCGAAACCTGGCGCGAACCCTCCACCGCCGACACCATGGTGGCCGACGCCATGCACCTGGTCGGCACCGGTTGTGAATATGTGTTCGTCACCGGCACGCCGGGCGATGTGCATGAAGTCTGCAATTGCCTCTTCAGCGAAAGCGGCCTGGTGCGCGAAGACAAGTGGCAGCGGATTTCCGGCACCTTCACCGGCGCTGGCCATACGCTCTCGGCGACTTCGGCTGCCATGCTGGCCAACGGCCTGGACGTGCCGGAAGCAATCTTCGAGGCACAGGAATTCGTCGTCGCCAGCCTCGCCCACGCGCAGCGCCTGGGCATGGGCAAGCTGGTGCCGGACCGTTATTTCTGGGCCCGCGAGCCGGACGCCGATCACTGATGCACATGCCGGCTGACGGTGGCGGCTTTGCTCCACCAAGCGCGACGACAGTGACGACTGCAGTGATAACTGCAGTAACGACAACATCAGGGCCGCCATCGACTTCCTCCCGCCGGGGACCACCGAACTGCGCCGATCACTCCTTATCTTTCCTCTGTTCCAGGACGCCCTTTCATGACTTCCAATAACGACATTCTTTTCGAACGCGCCCGCAAGACCACTCCGGGCGGCGTCAATTCTCCGGTACGCGCCTTCCGCTCGGTCGGCGGCACACCGCGCTTCATCACCCGCGCCGAGGGCCCCTATTTCTGGGACGCGGATGCGCGGCGCTACATCGACTACATCGGCTCCTGGGGCCCGGCCATCGTCGGCCATGCGCATCCGGAAGTAGTCGCTGCCGTGCAGGCGGCGGCCGCGCGCGGCCTGTCGTTCGGCGCGCCGACCGAAGGCGAAGTGCTGATGGCCGAGGAAATCTGCAAGCTGGTGCCCTCGATCGAACAGGTGCGTCTGGTCTCGTCGGGCACCGAAGCGGCCATGAGCGCGCGGCGCCTGGCGCGCGGCTTCACCGGGCGTGACACCATCGTCAAGTTCGAAGGCTGTTATCACGGCCACGCCGACTCACTGCTGGTGAAAGCTGGCAGCGGCCTGCTCACTTTCGGCAATCCGACCTCGGCCGGGGTGCCGGAAGATTTTGCCAAGCACACGATGGTGTTGAACTACAACGATCCGCAGCAGCTGGAAGAGGTGTTTTCCCGCATCGGCGACCAGATCGCCTGCGTGATGGTGGAGCCGATCGCCGGCAACATGAACCTGATGCGCGCCACGCCGGAATTCCTGCAAACGATGCGCCGCGTCTGCACGCAGCACGGCGCGCTGCTGATCTTCGACGAAGTGATGTCGGGTTTCCGGGTCGCGCTCGGCGGCGCGCAGTCGCTCTACGGCATCGTGCCGGACATGACTGCGCTAGGCAAGGTGATCGGCGGCGGCCTGCCGGTGGCAGCCTTCGGCGGACCGGCGCACGTGATGCAGCATCTGGCGCCGATCGGCGGCGTCTATCAGGCGGGAACCTTGTCCGGCAATCCGGTGGCGGTCGCCGCCGGCATGACGACATTGAAGATCATCCAGCGTCCGGGGTTTTATGAACACCTGGGCGCGCAGACCCGCAAGCTCACTGATGGCTTGACTGCGGCTGCGCGCGAGGCCGGCGTATCGTTCAGCGCCGATGCGGTCGGGGGCATGTTCGGCCTGTATTTCGCGCCCGACGTGCCGGGGACCTACGACACCATGATGGCCTGCGACAAGGAGCGTTTCAATCGCTTCTTCCACGCCATGCTGGACGCCGGCGTGTATCTGGCGCCTTCGGCCTTCGAAGCCGGCTTTGTCTCGGCCATGCATGACGACGCCGTCATCGACGCCACGCTGGCTGCCGCCCGGACCGCATTTGCGGCCAATGCGGCAAACGCCTAGGGCAGCTCGGCCGAACCCATCCGTCGCAGGATCATGCCGGCGCGCCCGGCCAGATAGCCCGAACCCCGGTTCTTGTCGTAGAAGCGCGGATTGGGCAGCATCACGGCCAGCCGAGCGCCCTGGCTGGCCGAAAGGTTCGCCGCCGAGATGTTGAAATAGTGCCGGGCCGCGGCCTCGGCGCCGAACACGCCGCTACCCCACTCCACCACGTTCAGATAGATCTCGAAGATGCGTTCCTTGTCCATCCAGAATTCGAGCATGTAGGCAATGATCAGCTCCTGGGCCTTGCGCAGGTAACTGCGCTGACCGGACAGGAACAGGTTCTTCGCCAGTTGCTGCGTGATGGTGGAGCCGCCCGCCACCGCCTTGCCCTTGCGATTGTTCTTTTCATAGGCCTTCTGTAGCGCTTCCCAATCCACTCCTTCATGTTCCGAGAAGTGCGAATCCTCGGAAGCGATGATCGCGCGTTTCACGTTGCCGGAGATGCGCTCGTAAGGTACCCAAGTGTATTGCAGACGTGCTGCAGGATTCTTTTCCTGGAGGATGGTCAATTGCTGGCGCATGAAACTGGTCGAGCCCGGGTTGTGATCGACCCACCACCAGATCTGCAGGAAAAAATACGCCTGCAACGCGAGCACCGCCAGCACCGGCACAGCGACAAGCCAGCACAGGATGCGCAGCACTTTCATCGATGCGCGCCGGCTTGCGCAGGAGATGCCAGCGCGGCGCGCAAGGCCGCCAGCACCGGTGCCGTGTCCGGCCGCACGCCACGCCACGACAGGAACGCTTCGGCAGCCTGCTCGACCAGCATGCCCAGGCCGTCGCGCACGATCGCACCCTGTGCGGCGGCGATCCGCATGAAGGCCGTGGGCGCGGCGCCATACATCATGTCGTAGGCAAAGCTGCCGGCGCCGATCACGCCCTGCGGCAGCGATGGCACGGCATCCGAGAGGCTGGCCGAAGTGGCATTGATGATCAGGTCGTATGGCGCGCCGTCGGCATCGGTCGCTGCAAGCGCTTCAAGCGCACAGCCCTGCAACACGCATCCACTGGCGGCGCCTGCAGCACCGGCGCGCGCGATGCCGGACGCCTCGACCATCGGCGCGAAGCGGCGCGCGATCATGACTGCCTTCTCGGGCGACCGATTGGCAACCGTGATCACCGCGCAACCGGCGTCGATCAGCGGCAGCACCACGCCTTGTGCAGCCCCGCCGGCGCCCAGCAGCAACACCCGCCGGCCAACGAGCGCGACGCCTGCATTGTGCACGATGTCGGTCACGAGACCGATGCCGTCGGTGTTGTCCCCGACGATGTCGTCGCCATCGAAACTGAGCGTGTTGACCGCACCAGCGGCCTGCGCCCGCGCCGTCAGGCGCCCGGCCAGCGCGCAGGCCGCGAGTTTGAAGGGCAGCGTGACATTCGCCCCCCGTCCACCGCGGTTGATGAATTCATCGATGGCCACCGTGAAGCCGTCCAGGGGGGCGAGGATTTTTTCATAGCGCAGCCGTTGTCCGGTCTGGGCGGCGAAGGCAGCGTGGATCGCCGGCGAGCGGCTGTGCGCGATCGGGTTGCCGAAAACGGCGTACCGGTCTTCAACGGCGAGTGCATCCATTCCGTGGGGCGCGGCAGCCATCAGTTTCTCACCGCGCGGGTTTCGGTCTGCATGCCCTCTTCCCGCGTGAACTTGAAGCGCGTGATGATTTCCCAGACATCGTCCTTGTCGCTGGAGCGCATGTTGACCGGGAATTTGCCGAACGGCGCAGAGCGGCGCACGATGCGCAGCGCCGCACGGTCCAGCGCCAGATTGCCGGATGAAATCTCGATGCGGGGGCCGCCGTCGCGCTCGTAGATGGCGCCGTCCTGGTAAACCGGAATGTAGATCACCAGTTGGCCATACAGCTTCTTGCCGTTCTGCTGCGGGAAGTCGAGGGTGCCGATCTTTTCCACCCGGTCCTGCAGGGCCTTGTAGTACATCGCATAGCCGACTTCGCGCGTGCTCGGCGTGATCTGGGTTTTTTTCGGTCGCTTGTTGTATTGCTCGACATTCTTGCTGATCTCGGCTTCGCGCAAGGCGAGGGCCTTGCTGCTCTCGAGGATGTCGGAGGCTTCCGGTTGCGGCGTTTCCTTCAGCTTTTCCAGGTCGCTCGTCAGCGGCGTGGCGAAGGTCGACTTGTTGCTCAGCTGGGCCAGCAGCTTGCGCTGGCGTTCCTCCAGCTCGGTGATCTTGCGCTGCGCGGCGCGCACGCTGTCGCCATCATCGGTGCGGCGCAGATCCGGAATCGGCGACTTGCTGCGCCCGGCTTCGGCATTGCCGCCACCGTCGAGATTGGCTTGCGCCAGCGCCTGCGCCTGCACCGGTTTGGTGTCGTGCTTGGCATTGACCAAGATGACTTCCAGGCCCGGATCGGCCGGCCGCAACCGGAATGCTTCCGGTGCCGAGAAATGCACGGCCAGCAGCAAGCCGTGCGCAGCAACGGAGCAGGCAATGGCGATCGACAGCGTGAGATTCTGGCGGAGGAAATTCAAGGTGTGGCAGGCCTATGCAGGAAGCGGAAGCGACGATCGGTCAGCAGGGGTTTGGAAAACAAGAAACGGAAAACATCGAGCGACGAACGAGAAACACGAGAAATCGACCGGACAGCAAGGACAGGCCACGCTTCCGGCAACTGCTCGCGCTGCCCCTGAATTCTACGTGAAGCTTACATGCATGAGGCCAACATTTGCCGCTGGTTCAAGCATTCGTGGCGGCGTCCCCACGTGACGCATTGGCAAGCCCGGCCGCCGTATCCTCTGCGTGGGCGCCGGGCTGTTTGCCAGCGTCGTCGGCCTCATCGATGGCGGGCAAATCCTCGCCTGCGGTCGATACCGCCGGGCCGGTCTCTTTGCCGACTTCCAGGGCACCATCGGCACTGTCATCGACTTCGTCTTCCGGCATCGCGTCGGCTGCAGCAGTATTGGCCGCATCCGTCACCGACGCCGTCACTTCCAGCAAACGCGCCTCGACGCTCAGGTCCACTTCATCCCAGCGCAGCAACTCCAGCCGCACCGCGGTACCGCGCGCCAGTGCCGGCAGGCCGGGCAGGCGGATCACCAGCGGGATCTCGGTCAGGCGCAGGACATCATCCTTCAGCACCACCGCATCGACCTGGCGCACTTGCTCCTGGCTCATCCAGCGCAGGCACCAGTAGCGCTCCATGCCGGACTGAAAATCCGCATAGGCGGCATAAGCCGCATCGAATTGCGAGACGATGGCAAACAGGTCGGCGTCGCGCGGCTTGAAGGGCGCCACCAGCGGCGCGGTGACGCCGTGCCCGACGCAGGCCAGGATCTGCCACTGATTGACCAGATCCGGATAACGCCGCAGCGGCGAGGTGCTCCAGGCATATTGGTCCACGCCCAGCCCCTGGTGCGGCGCCGCATGCGTGACCATGCGCACCTGCATCTTCGCCGCCCAACCGGTGCCGGTGCCGCCACCCTGGCTGCGATACACCCCCGGCACGCCATGCTCGTGCAGCAGCTTGCCCCAGCTGCTGTTGGCAAAGATCATCAGCTCGGCGACGATCTTGTCGAGCGGCGCGCCACGTCGGCGACGCGCAATCGTCACCACGTCGTTCTCGACATAGAAATTGAAGTCGACCCGGTTGTTCTGCTCCGGCCGCAAGCCGAAGCCCTCGCGCTTGGCCATCCGGCCGCGCTCCAATGCCAGCGCCCACTGCCACAGCACGGCAATGTCGTCCTTGTGCGGATAGTCGCCGCTGCCCTCGGCCAGCGTCGTCTCGGTCACCAGCTCGTCGAGATCGTTGTGGCGCAGGTTGCGGGCGATCGGCACCGCCTCGGCGCGGGTGACGGTCGACACCACCGTCCAGGTCGCCGGATCCAGGGTGGCATAGAGCGAGACTGCCGGGCAGGTCTTGCCCTCTGCCAGCGTGAAGGCATCGACCACGCTGTCCGGCAGCATGGTGATCTTGTCACCAGGCATGTAGACGGTGGACATGCGCTGGCGCGCCACCGCATCGATGGCGTCGTCACGCCGGATGCCCAGACCCGGTGCGGCGATATGAATGCCGACCGTGATCATGCCGTCGTCTCCATGCTGCACCGAAAACGCATCGTCGATTTCGGTGGTGGTGACGTCGTCGATTGAAAACGCCGCCACCGGCGCCACCGGCAGCGGGTCGACTGCCCCCGGCGTCAAGGCCGGGAACTGGACTCCTTTCGGAAAATGCTCGAACAGAAAACGTGACAGATGCAGATCGCGCGCCGAAGCGATTGCCCCCACGTCCAGCATCAGCCGTTGCGGCGCGACTTGCAGCGCGCTGCAGGCCGCGTCAAGCGCCTTGTATTCGATGCTGTTCTTGTCGGGCCTGAAAAGCAGCTGCAGGGCCAGCGGTCGCATTGCCTCCGGCAGGCGGTGCGCGGTCAGGTCATCGACGTAGGCTGCCTGCACCAGCGCCTGCTGACGCTTCTTTTCGATGCCGGCAAGTGCGGCTTTCAACGATGCTTCCGGCGCGGCCTTGTAGCTGCCCTTGCCTTTCTTGTAAAAATAAACTGGCGACGCATGCAGCTTCAGCAGCAGGCCGGCCGCCTCGTGCGGCAGCGGCGCGTGACCGAAATATTCCGCGCCCAGCGTGGTGAATCCGAACTCGTCCTGACCGGCGACTTCCCACAGAAAATCGAGATCGATCTCATCGGCCACCGCATGCGCCTGGGACATCATGTCGGCGGGTGCAGGCGAGGCAAACTGCAGCAGCACGTCCTTGGCGCGCACCTTGGTGCGTTAGCCGCTCTGCATTTCGACCTGGTAGGACTCGCCTTGGTGGGACATGGCGACGCCGGCCTTGAAATCGCCGGAGTCTTCAAAAAATAGATTCATTTGCTGCTTCGAAAAGGGGGAAAGGGAAACCGGATACGGCGGGCGCTCAACGCTGGCTGGCCGGCATCATGCTGCCGGAGTCCGGCATGGCGCATCGCAAAACGCCAGTACTGCGGCCAGATGATCGGAAAAATTCGAGATGCCATGGTCGCTGCCGTCGATGATGCAGTGCCGCGCGCCCGGGTAATGTGCTGCCATCTCGCGCCAGTCGAGCACTTCGTCACCCGTGGCGGCAAGCAGGAAATAGCGTTCCGGCCGGCTGATTCGCGGCATGGCGAGGGCGCGCAGTTCGTCGATGTACGACGCCTTGAATTCGAACGCCTCATCCGAATGATAGGCGCGGCTGATGCCGACGTATTGTTCCAGCGAACGGAGCGGCTGCACGGCCGGGTTCAACAGCACGGCGCGGCAGCCAAGGCGCTCGGCCATCCAGGTGGCGTAATAACCGCCCAGCGACGAGCCGATGAGGCAGAGATCGGCAGGCGATGCCCCGCCAGCGATCGCCATGGCCAGCGCGATTGCCTGCGCGGGTGAAGCCGGCAGCTGCGGACAACGGTATTCCGCATCCCGCCCCTGCGCAGCCAGGGCCGCACCGATCTGGCGTGCCTTGGTCGACGACGGCGAGGATTTGAAGCCGTGCAGGTAGAGGATCATGCAGCTGGCTTGCCCGGTGCGGTTCGTGGGATTGGCGACGCCGTTGCAGGTGATGCAGATACAGCGGCTGCAGCAGATGCGGCGGCCGGCTGGCCGGCCGCCAGCGCATCGAGCAGCTTCTGATGCACCCCGCCGAAGCCGCCGTTACTCATCACCAGCACATGGTCGCCCGAACGCGCTGCCTGTGCAATTGCCGCCACCAGGGGCGCGAGCGTGTCGAATGCCTGAGCCTTCGCGCCCAGCGGCGCCAATGCTTCTCCCAGATCCCAGCCAAGCGCATCCTTGCCCTCGCCCGTGGCGCCGTAGCCGAACACCAGATCGGCATCAATCAAGCTGCCAGGCAGCGCCTGTTTCATCGTACCCAGCTTCATGGTGTTCGAGCGCGGCTCCAGCACGGCCAGGATGCGCGCCGCGCCGACCTGCTTGCGCAAGCCGGCAACGGTAGTGGCGATGGCCGTCGGATGATGGGCGAAGTCGTCATACACGGCCACGCCGCCCACCGTGCCGCGCAGTTCCATGCGCCGCTTGACGTTCTCGAACTGCGCCAGCGAGGCGATTGCCTGCGCCGGTGGCACGCCCACATGGCGCGCCGCCGCGATGGCGGCAAGCGCATTCATGCGGTTGTGTTCGCCACCCAGTTGCCAGTCGACGGTACCCTGCAGAACGTCGTCGAGGAAGACGTCGAAACGGTCGTCGTCATGGGTGTGCATGGCCCATCCACGATGCGCATCGTGAACGGCGGTCGCCGGTGTCGCCGGTGCGGTGCCAGTCTCCAACCCCGGCGCCGGAATGCCGAAGCGTTCCTGCTCGCTCCAGCAACCGTGCGCCATCACCCGCGCCAGCGCTTCCTCGCGACCGTTCACCACCACCCGGCCGATGCCCGGTACCGTGCGCACCAGATGATGGAACTGTGTTTCGATCGCGCCCAGGTCCGCAAAGATATCGGCATGGTCGTATTCGAGATTGTTCAGCACCGCCGTGCGCGCGTGGTAATGCACGAACTTGCTGCGCTTGTCGAAGAATGCCGTGTCGTATTCATCGGCTTCGATCACGAAGAAGGGGGAATCGGCCTGCCCGCTGGCAGTAACGCCCGACAACCGCGCCGAGATGCCGAAATTGAGCGGCACGCCGCCGATCAGGAAACCCGGCGCATATCCGGCATCTTCCAGGATCCAGGCCAGCATTGCGGAAGTCGTCGTCTTGCCATGCGTGCCGGCCACTGCCAGCACCCAGCGCTGCTGCAGGATGTGTTCGCCCATCCATTGCGGCCCCGAAGTGTAAGGCAGGCCGCGGTTGAGGATTTCTTCCATCAGCGGATTGCCGCGCGAGACCACATTGCCGATCACATACAGGTCAGGATTCAGCGCAGTCTGTTCCGGCCCGAAACCGGCGATCAGGTCGATGCCCTGCGCTTCGAGCTGGGTGCTCATCGGCGGATAGACATTCTGGTCACAACCGGTCACCCGATGACCCGCTGCCTTGGCAAGCACGGCCAGGCCGCCCATGAAGGTGCCGCAAATGCCGAGGATATGAATATGCATGGAAACGTTTCGATTGTCGGACCCATGATTCTAACGTAGCCGGCGCAGCGCCCGGCCAGTCAGCGCCAAGACGCGTATGATTCCAGCCATGCCAAGACACGCACCCCAATCACCCCGGAATCCGACCGAAGGCGAGGCCCTGCGCACCGAGATCGCCATCGCCGCTGCCCGCATGATCGCCGAAGAAGGCGCCGACTATGGCAGCGCGAAACGGCGCGCCGCCCGCCAGGTGCTGGGCGACGCCCGCGTGCGCGGCGACATCTTGCCCGATAATGCGCAGGTCGAAGATGAAGTGCGGGCGCACCAGGCCCTGTTCTACGGCGACACCCAACCGGCGCGGCTGCTGCACCTGCGCCGCATGGCGTTGGAACTCATGGCATGGCTCGCCGACTATGCACCCTGCCTGACCGGCGCAGTGGCCAATGGCACCGCTGGCGAGCATTCCGAGATCCATCTGCAATTATTTGCCGATAATGCAAAGGAAGTCGCGGTCCTGCTCATCGACCGCAACATCCGCTATGACGTGTCCGAAAGCAACGACTTCAAGGGCCGCGCCGCGCCGATCGAAACCCTGAGCTTCTTGTGGAAACACGAAGGCGTGCATCTGGCAATGTATGCCGTGGACGACCTGCGCGGCGCCTTGAAAGCTGGCGCAGGCGGCCGCGTCGAACGCCTGCCCCTGGCAGCGGTGCGCCAACTGATCATCGACACCGAAAGAGAAATCGAAACGTGAAAACGAAAAACCTGATCCTGGTCGTGCTGGTGGGGGCGATTTTCGGCGGCATCGGCATGTTCGCCGGCAACCGCGCACCTTCCGGTTCGACGGCAGCCTCGCCGGCTCCGTCTGCCGCAGTCAGCACACGTACGTCATCGACCGTCGGCGCCGAAGCCGGGACGCAAGCACGAGGCGACACGCAGGCGCAGGCAGTCGACAGCCTGTTCGCGCAATCGATGCCCGATGCCGCTGGCGCCATGCAGAAGCTGTCGCAATGGCGCGGCAAACCGGTGGTGGTCAATTTCTGGGCAACCTGGTGCGGCCCATGCGTCCAGGAGATGCCCGAGTTATCTGCCCTGCAGACGACGCTTGCCCCGCGCAAGATCCAGATCATCGGTGTCGGCATCGATTCCCCGACCAACATCCGCGAATTTGCCGGCAAATACAAGATTGCCTATCCTTTATATGTCGCCGGCATGGGTGGCACGGATCTGTCGAAGCAATTCGGCAACCCTTCCGGCTCACTGCCCTATACGGTGGTCATCGATGGCGGCGGGCGGATCGTCAAGACCTACCTCGGCAAACTGAAGATGGATGAATTGCAGCGCGACCTGGCTGCCCTGTAAAGAACAGCAGCGACCCGCCATTGACATCCGCAGGCATCTTTCCGCTTGCCAATGCATTGCATTCGACGGCAAAATGCGGCCTTCGTCGTCATACGGTGGCATAACTTCATGACAAAACGCATCCTCTTGCTCAACGGTCCGAACCTGAACCTGCTCGGTACACGCGAGCCCGAAACCTACGGCAGCACCTCCCTGGCCGATGTGGAACGCATGGCGGCTGTACAGGCGGCCGATGCCGGCGCTTCGTTCGACTGTTTTCAGTCAAACCACGAAGGGGCCCTGATCGACCGCATCCACGCAGCCCGCACCGACGGGGTGACCGCCATCGTCATCAACCCCGGTGGCCTGACCCACACCAGCGTGGCCCTGCGGGATGCACTGGCCGGCGTCGCCATCCCCTTCGTCGAAGTCCATATCTCCAACATTCACCGGCGTGAGTCATTTCGGCACCGGTCGTATCTGTCGGCAATCGCCGCCGGCGTGATCTGCGGGTTAGGCGTGGATGGCTACGCGGCCGCAATTGCCTACGCAATCAAAAACCTGTGATTTCCGGCTAACTGCATTTTAATTTCGCTCTAGTTCCGGTTACGGGTCACTAATTTCCCGCCGCCTTGCCCGCTTTTTCAACCGACAAGCGGCGATAAGCGGCATAATCGTCGCGTTATCGCGCCTGCAGCTCAGCCTGCATCTCTGTCCACAGCCATTTTCGCAGCGCAATCTTTTCAAGGATTTCCGATGGATTTACGCAAACTGAAGACACTCATCGATCTGGTGGCCGAGTCCGACATCGCCGAGCTCGAGGTCACGGAGGGCGAGAGCAAGGTTCGCATCGTCAAGTCGTCGGCCCAGCCGCAGAACCAGATGGTCATGATGCAGCCGCAGATGAGCCATGCGCCGGCTGCTGCGCCTGCTGTCGCTCCAGTTGCAGCGCCTGTAATTCCGGCCGAACCGGTCGGCCACGTCGTCAAGTCGCCGATGGTCGGCACCTTCTACCGCTCGTCTGCTCCCGGCACGGCGGCCTATGTCGAACTCGGCTCGCCGGTCAAGGAAGGCGACACGGTCTGCATCATCGAAGCCATGAAACTGCTGAATGAAATCGATACCGACGTCGCCGGCGTCGTGACCCAGATCCTGGTCGAGAATGGCCAGCCGGTCGAATTCGGCCAGCCACTGTTCGTCATCGGCTGACCATGTTCGAAAAAATTCTCATTGCCAATCGCGGCGAAATCGCCTTGCGCATCCAGCGCGCCTGCCGCGAGATGAACATCAAGACGGTCGTCGTCCATTCGGAAGCCGACCGGGATGCAAAATACGTCAAGCTGGCCGATGAATCGGTCTGCATCGGCCCGGCCGCATCGTCGGCCAGCTATCTGAACATGCCGGCCATCATCAGCGCGGCGGAAGTAACGGATGCGCAGGCGATCCATCCGGGCTATGGCTTCCTGTCGGAGAATGCCGATTTTGCGGAGCGGGTCGAGCAATCGGGATTCGTCTTCATCGGCCCGCGCTCGGAATCGATCCGGCTGATGGGTGACAAGGTTTCGGCCAAGCAAGCCATGATCCGCGCCGGCGTGCCCTGCGTGCCGGGCTCGGAAGGCGCGTTGCCGGAGGACACCAAGGAAATCATCCGCATCGCCAGGAAGGTCGGCTATCCGGTCATCATCAAGGCCGCCGGCGGCGGTGGCGGGCGCGGCATGCGGGTGGTGCATACCGAAGCGGCGCTGTTGAACGCCGTGACCATGACCCGCACCGAAGCCGGATCGGCTTTCGGCAATCCGGAAGTCTACATGGAGAAATATCTGGAAAATCCGCGTCACGTGGAAATCCAGATCCTCGCCGATGAATTCAGGAATGCGATCTGGCTCGGCGAGCGCGATTGCTCGATGCAGCGCCGTCACCAGAAAGTGATCGAGGAAGCGCCGGCGATCGGCATTCCGCGCAAGATCATCGAGCGCATCGGCGACCGGTGTGCCGAAGCCTGCCGCAAGATGGGCTATCGCGGCGCCGGCACCTTCGAATTCCTGTTCGAGAACAACGAGTTTTATTTCATCGAGATGAATACCCGGGTCCAGGTCGAGCATCCGGTGACCGAGATGATCACCGGCATCGACATCGTGCAGGAGCAGATCCGCATTGCCGCTGGCGAGAAGCTGCGTTTCCGGCAGCGCGACATCATCCTGAAAGGCCATGCCATCGAATGCCGCATCAATGCGGAAGATCCATTCAAGTTCACGCCCTCGCCGGGCAAGATCATTACCTGGCATGCGCCGGGCGGGCCGGGCATCCGGGTCGATTCGCATGCCTACGCCGGCTACTACGTGCCACCGCATTATGATTCGATGATCGGCAAGGTGATCGCCTATGGCGCCACGCGCGAACAGGCAATCAAGCGCATGCAGATCGCCTTGTCCGAGATGGTGGTCGAAGGGATCCTGACCAATATTCCGCTGCACCGCGAACTGATGGTCGATGCCCGCTTCATCGAAGGTGGCACCAACATTCATTATCTGGAACAGAAGCTGGCGAACATGCCCGTGATACCGAAGAACCCGTCGAAATCGGCGGTCGTGGCCTCATCGGCCGGCGCAGAGTAACGCATGGGCTGGATCGAGATCGTCATCGAAGTCGCGCGCGAACATGCCGAGCTGTTGTCGGATGCGCTGATGGATGCCGGCGCGCTGTCGGTCTCGGTCGAGGATGCCGACTTCGGCACCGAGGCCGAGCAGCCGCTCTTCGGCGAACCCGGCATGGAACCGACCGAAGCAGCCTGGGAACGCAGCCGCGTGGTGGCGCTGGCCGAAGCCGATACCGATGCGGCAGCCCTGGTGGCTGAAGCCTGCGATGCCTGCGGTATCGCCGCCGGCACGATCGATCACACCGTGCGCAGCGTGGCGGACCAGGATTGGGTGCGCCTGACGCAATCCCAGTTCGAGCCGATCCACATCGGACGCAACATCTGGGTCGTGCCGAGTTGGCATGAAGCGCCCGACCCGAGCGCGCTGGTACTTGAACTCGATCCGGGTCTGGCCTTCGGCACCGGCAGCCATCCGACCACCCGCCTGTGCATGGAATGGCTGGAAGACCACACCGAAGTCGGCGCCTCGGTGCTGGACTACGGCTGCGGCTCCGGCATCCTGGCCATGGTCGCAAAAAAATGCGGCGCCGGAGAAGTCGTCGGCGTCGACATCGATCCGCAGGCAATCACCTCCGCGCGCGAGAACAGCGCCCGCAACGCCTGTGACATCACCTACGCATTACCGGATGATTTCGGCCGCGCATCGGCCGGCAAACGTTTCGACATCGTGGTGGCCAACATCCTCTCGAGCCCGTTGAAGCTGATGGCGCCAATGCTGGCCGGCCGCGTCGCCGCCGGCGGGAATCTGATTCTCTCGGGCGTGCTGGCGCGCCAGGCCGATGAAGTCTGCGCGGCGTACGCGCCCTTCATTGCGCTGTCGGTGGCAGCCGAGCGGGATGGCTGGGTGGCATTGGCCGGTCGTCTCGCCGAGCGTGCCTGACCATGGCGCTGGCGACCCGCTGTCCGCATTGCCAGACCGCGTTCCGCGTCGCCTCCGACCAGTTGAAATTGCGTGCCGGCCTGGTGCGCTGCGGCACCTGCAAGGAAATCTTCAACGGCATCGAGAACCTGCTCCATCCGGATGAAGACATCGTCGCGGCCACAGCCGCGCCGACACCGCCGATCCCCACCATCGACGACGCCGTCGCCGCTTCCAGGCGCGTACGTGGAGATGAGACCCGCTACAACGACCTGATCGCGGAAGTCGACCGGCCAGATGTCGTGATGCCGAAGGCAGCGGCGGCGGCAGTGGCAAACCCAGCGCACGTAGCGCTTGTCTTGCCTGCGTCCCTTTCCACATTCTCGCCCGTCATCGATGATCGGCCGACGTCGGTCGAGCTCGACAGCACCTCCCTCTGGAAAGCGCTGGATGATCCGGAGGCGGATGCGCAGCCTGGCCTGGCGACCGGCGCGGAAGCGGAGCAGGCCGGCACGGCACCTCCATCTGCCGATGCCCTCGACGAAGCCGAACATGACCCCATCGATGGCAATCGGGCCGATGTTGATGCCGTCGAGCGCAATGATCATCAGGAAAGCCAGCGCGATGACGGCATCGACACGGATGTCGACGACGACGCCGATATCCGTGCTGACACCGCCGATCCCGATCCTGCCGAAACAGCCGCGCACGATATTGCCGATCAAGAAATCGGGCAAGGCGCGCCGTCGTTGCCACGCCTGCTGCGAACCGAAGCAGTCGGTGACGCGCCGCCATCGGATGCATCTACTGCACTGCTGCCTGGCAGCCTGCCCACCACGCTCACCGGCAAGCTGAAAAAGCCACCCGGCAAAGCGTCGGATTCCACCACGACCGAAAGCGCGCTGGCAGACCACCTGCCCGATTTCGTCGCCCGGGAGGAAGCCCGCGAAGACCGGTACCGGGCCCGACGTCCGCTGCTGATCACAGCCGCCATCCTGCTGACCCTGGCGTTGCTGGCACAAGGCATCTATGCCGGGCGCACTGCCCTGGCAGCGTCATTCGCGCCCCTGCGTCCAGTGCTGGAGCAGGCTTGCAAAGCAGTTGGCTGCATGGTCGGCCTGCCGATGCAGATCGAATCGGTATCGATCGAATCGAGTGATTTCCAACCGCTGCCGGATCGCCCGGACCAGTTCCTGCTGTCGGTCCTGTTGCGTAACCGCGGCAGCACGGTCCAGGCCTGGCCCACCATTGAACTGACATTGAATGACGCTACCGACAAGGCAGTAGGCCGCCGCCTGATCACCCCACGCGACTATCTGCCCACCGGCCAGACCGCCGTCCGCGGATTCGGCGCCGGCAGCGAGCAGCCGCTGCGCCTGGTGTTCGACCTGTCGCGGCTGAAGGCCGCGGGCTATCGCGTCTATCTTTTCTATCCCTGATTTTTCTTGCCACTTCTTACTGGATGTTTTCATGACCTCACTGATCTGCGGTTCACTTGCCTTCGATACCATCATGTCGTTTCAAGGCCGGTTCTCGGAGGCGCTGCTGGCCGATCAGCTCCACAAGGTCAATGTCTCGTTCCTGGTGCCGGAGATGCGCCGCGAGTTCGGTGGCTGTGCCGGCAACATCGCCTACAACCTGAATCTGCTTGGCGGCGATCCGCTGATCATGGCCACCGTCGGCCAGGACGGCATCAGTTACCTGGAGCGCCTGGCCGGCCTCGGTATCTCGGCACGCTGCATCCGCGTCATCGACAGCGCCTACACCGCGCAGTGCTTCATCACCACTGATGTCGACAGCAACCAGATCACTGCCTTCCACCCAGGCGCGATGATGCAATCCGACCAGAACCGCATTGCCGACGCCGGCGCGGTGAAGATTGCGATCGTGGCGCCAGACGGCCGCGACGCCATGCTGCAACATGCACGTGACTGCGCCGACGCAGGCATCGATCTGATCTTCGATCCGGGCCAAGGAATGCCGATGTTCAATGGCGAAGAATTGAAACACTTCATCGACATGGCGACCTATGTCGCCGTCAACGATTACGAAGCGGAGTTGCTGATGGAGCGCACCGGCCTGTCGCTTGACCAGATCGCGCAGCGGGTCAGGGCACTGGTGGTCACGCGCGGTGAGCTCGGCGCCGATATCTTCACTGCCGGCACCCTGTTGCGCATTCCCAGCGTGCCAGTGGAAAAAGTGGTCGATCCGACCGGCTGTGGCGATGCCTTCAGGGCCGGCATGTTGTACGGCCTGACGCGCGGCATGGACTGGGAAACCACCGGTCGCCTGGCCAGCCTGATGGGTGCAATCAAGATCACGCATCAGGGCGGACAGAACCACGTGCCGACCCGGGCCGAGATCGAACAGCGTTTTGAAGGCGCGTTCGGTTATCGCTGGTAGTCGAGCACAGCAGGCCGGCAAAGGCGTCGCCGCTGGTCGCGCGTCTGGTGGTCGAGCAATGGAGTTGGCCAGGCAATGCACAACCGGTGATGCATGGTCTGGCGGAAACGATCCGGCATCGGCGTGCCGGCATTTGCTAGAACAGCTGCGCCACCAGCGCACTCAAGACCCGCAGCGCGATCTGCAACAGAAGCAGCGCAACCAGCGGTGAAAGATCGATATTGCCGATCAAGGGAACAATTCGACGCAAGGGCCGCAGCAGCGGATCGGTCAGCGCCCGCACGAACGGCGCCAGCGGCGCATCGGGATTGACCCAGCTGAACACGGCCTCGATCAGGATCAGACCCATGAAGCCGTACAAGATCCACTCCAGCAGCCGCAGCAGCGATAATCCTGCCAGGTTCTGCAGCGTCAGCCCACCGACCAGCGACAGGCCGATCGCCAGCGCCAGCAGCACCACCAGGGATGCGCCGATCAGGCTGGCCCAATCGTAGCCGCCGACCCCCGGCACCACGCGCCGCAATGGCTTCACCAGCCAGTCGCTCAACTGATACATGAACTGGGCAAACGCATTTGGTGGTCGCACCCGGATCAACTGCATGTAAAAGCGCAAGAGAAGCACGCCGCCGAGCACGCTGGCGGCAGTGTCGACAATCAGGGTCAGAATACTGTTCAACAAGCGTCGTCTCCAAAAAAATGCCCGCTGCATCGCGCGAGGCGGTGCAGCGGGCATTGTGCCTGACTTTGATCAGGCTTCCAAGCGCGTGCCCAGGCAAGCCAGGTGCGCTGGAGCGGCGGCGGCTGTTACGGACGCGTGCCGGTCGGGAAAGGCCAGGCGGCTGCCGGATTAAGCACGGTCTTGACGGCAGGCGCTGGTGCGGCTGCTGGCTTGGCTGCGGCTTTCTTCGGTGCTGCGGCTTTCTTCGGTGCTGCGGCCTTGGTTGGGGCTGCTGCTTTTTTAGGCGCAGCAGCTTTCTTCGCGGCGGGTGCGGCAGCTTTTTTCGGCGCAGCGGCTTTCTTCGCAGCTGGCTTCTTGGCAGCGACTTTCTTGGCTGCCGGCTTGGCGGCCTTCTTCGCTACCGGCTTCTTGGCAGCGACTTTTTTCGCGGCCACTTTCTTGGCTGCCGGCTTTGCTGCTTTTTTCGCTACCGGCTTCTTGGCAGCGACTTTTTTCGCAGCGACCTTTTTCGCTGCTGGCTTGGCGGCCTTTTTCGCTACCGGCTTCTTGGCAACGACTTTTTTAGCGGCGACTTTTTTCGCTGCTGGCTTGGCGGCCTTTTTCGCTACCGGCTTTTTGGCGGCGGCTTTCTTGGCTGCCGGCTTGGCTGCCGGTTTGGCGGCAGCTTTCTTGGCTACCGGTTTTTTGGCGGCTGCAGGTTTTTTTGCTGCCGTTGCCTTCTTCGCCGGAGCGGCCTTTTTTGCAGCAGGTTTCGCTGCAGCTTTCTTCGTTGCTGTTGCCATTTTGTTTCTCCTTCACGTGATGGAAAAAATCAAGCTTCGTTGAAATCCGCCTGTGTCGTCGCGACGACCCAGGCGGATTATTCATCGGCACAAGCATGCTCCCGCTTGCGCTAATGAATTCGGCACCAGCTGAACTGCTGCATCCCCTCCAAATGCAGCACTTCAGCCATAGGCCTTCGGGTGCTTGTCCGGGCAACTGCGCGCTATGCCCGGATGAGCGCCCTTACGTCGTTTTCTTCACGCGACGTATTGGCCAAAAAAATGCCGGCGCAAACGCCGGCATTGGAAATCTTGTGTACGAAAGCAAACCCGTTTTTCAAAGAAAACGCCGCCACACCCGACAAGGTCAGGTTCGGCGGCGAGAGCAGATGAGATCCTGTCGGTCTTCTACTGTTCATTAAATTCGGATGACGCCTTTCGTTTTCTTGCAGCCTGGACTGCCTTGCTGTTGTTTCTATTGGTTCCGCTGTTTCCGCTATTTCGACCAGCCCGCATTTCTGCGGGCTCCAATTCATCCTGCTTCCATCATTCCCAGTTCAGCGCACCGCCGGTCTGGTACTCGATCACGCGCGTCTCGAAAAAATTGCGCTCTTTCTTCAGGTCGATCATTTCGCTCA
>JAYTLK010000149.1:0-2872 GCA_043729515.1 Herminiimonas sp. | reverse complement strand
CCCCTGCTTCCATGATTGCCAGCGTGGTCGGGTCGAAGAAGTCGAGCGCATCCATCGCTTCGAGAAAACTGCCGCCGCCATCGAGGATCAGGTAGGCGTAGTTCAAGCGCTGACGCAGCGGACCGTTCTCGGCTTCGATCACCAGTTTCAAGGCACGACCGGCAGACAGACCCGCCTGGGTATTAAAGAAGATCGCCAGCATGAACTGCTGCTTGTAGTCGCGCGTGACGGGATTGAAGAACGACAGCGACGGCTTGATGACGCGGATCTCGATTGGTATGCCACCGCCCTTGCGCACTTCGTAGACGACCTGCTCGGTACTGGCGGCTACGACGATGCTGTTGTGGCGAAAGTGACGCGGCGCGCTGCGGTCGCGTACCGCATCGGCGTCTGCCGCATAGGGCAGCAGATAGGTGACGTTGAAGTTTTTCAGGCCGTCCATCTAGAACCCCGCCCGGATCGCTTGCGACACCGTATCGGCATCGACCACATGACACTCGAGCAGCTGCGCCATGACCTGGTGCTTGCTGATGTGGACCACGTCTTCCATCGCGAAGATCGCCTGGAAGTTGTGGATCGACTCGAACAGCATGCGCGTGATTTCACCGCGCAGGGCTTCGTTGGTCGGTATGACGACGGTCTCGTGAATGGCGACACGGCCACGATAGCCGGACTGGCGGCAGGCAGCGCAGCCGGCACGACGGCGAAAGCGTGCGTGGCCGTGAAAGGTCAGCGACAGCGTGCTGCGCAGCGTGGCAGCGGACTCGTCGTCGATCTCGGTGGCGCAGGTGCACAGCTTCGGTATCAGGCCCTGGTTCACCACCACGCTCAACTGGTTGGCGAGGACATACAAGGCTTCCTGCTTGGTCGCGGCGTCGCAAAAAGACAGCACCCGCTCGAAGGTCTGGGCGACATTTTTTGCGTGGACGGTGGCCAGCACCAGGTGGCCGGATTCGGCAAACTTCAATGCCGCGCGCATGGTGTCGTTGTCGCGGATTTCGCCGAGAATCAATACATCCGGGTCCTGGCGTAGCACCGAGCGCTCAAGGTCGGCGGATTTTTCATTCAGGAGCTGGTTGAGCTGGATCTGGCGGGCGAACGGCAGGATGTACTCGACCGGTTCCTCGACCGTGATGACGTTGATGCGGTCGCGGCTGAAGTTCTGTGCCAGCGCGTACAGGGTGGTGGTCTTGCCTGAGCCGGTCGGGCCCGATATCAGGATCAGGCCACCGACTTTTCCACGGACATCGGCCAGGCGGCGAAACAGGTCGTTCATCTGCAGCTGATACGGGAACAACGCTTCGAGGCCGATCATGGCCGACGGATCGAGCACGCGGATGGCGATGGTTTCGCCGCCGGCAATCGGTTGGGTGGCGACGCGAAACTCGACGCCATTACCGGCGTCGGCCAGCGACAGGCGGCCGTCCTGCGCGCGCCGGGTATCGGAGGCGTCCATGCCCGATTCATTCTTCAAACGCGAAAACAGCGCGGCCATGATCCGCTCCGGCACCAGATGCGTCGGCTTCAACTGGCCGTCGATGCGGTAGCTGATCCAGGCGCCAGGGTCGCGCAGCTTGTCGAGATGGATGTCGGAGGCGCGCAAGGTGATGGCTTCGCCAAGCAGCGCATTCAGGGCTTGCTTCAGTAGCAGGCCATTAATTTCTTCGCTGCGCAGGCGGGTGATGATTGCTTCGAACGAAAATGCTTCCGTGTAGATGCTGGCGAGCGAACGCGTGATGTCGCCGACATCGGTTGGTGTAACGCGGATGTCGCTGACCTTGACCTCGCAGGCGGCGATCAGTGCAGCCCTGGCAACTGCGCTGACGACGCGCGCTGCCTTGACGTACAGCACGCCGCCTTCGATATGCAACGGAAATACCTGGTGGTGCTTGCACAGCGCATGGGGTAGCAGTTGCCGAAACAGGGCCGACTCGCCTTCGCCATCGAGGCGCTTGACAGCCAGACCGATCTGGCCCTGGGTGGCAAACTTGTTGCGGACGATGATCTCGGCAAGCAGCGCCTGCTTGCCGCCCTCGCGGAAGGATTTTTGCTGACGCAGGCAGACGTCGAGCTGCTGCGCCGTGATGACGCCAGTCTCGACCAAAAAGACGCCGATCAGACTTTGCAGGCTCTTGTCGGGGGCGCGCTCTTTGCCGGCGCTGGGCAGTGTCAGGCTGCTCATTGCGGTGGCACCGGCGGGGTTGCACCGGCATTTGCGTTGTTGCCGCCGCTGGCGCCATCTTGCGGTGCGGAGGTGCTGCGAATGCGGGTGTCAACGGTGATCATGCGCTTGTAAGCCGGATCGACACGTTCGAGCACGATTGCCGGCAGCGCAGCGCCTCCGGAATTCTCGACTTCGCCGGTGAAGACGATGGCGCGCTTGCCGAGCAGCTTGCCGTTTGGCAGGGACATGGTTTCCTGCACCAGATAGATCGTTACCTGGCGACTGTTGATCTTGGCAAGCAGCGCGCCGGAGCTGCCGACCGAATCGAGCAGTTCGCCATCGGAAAGCATCAGCGTATCGCTGCGCCCGCTTGGCGCGCCGGCTGCCTGCGGCTGCGCGCCCGCCAGCGCAATTGGCGCGCCGGTTGCACCCGACGGTGTTGGCGTTGGCGATGTCGAAGCCAGCACGCCGCCGCGCGGGCCGCCGAGCGAGCGTCGCAGGATCGCCTGCTTGCCGACGATGGCGGACACATAAAAGGTGGAGAAACGGTCTTTCAGTTCTGCCAGGCTGCGGGCATAAATCTCTTCAGGCGTGGCGACAGGCAGCGCCGATGCTGCGCCGGGAGCTGGTGCCGCGCCGCGCGCCGACATGGCATCGGCACCGGCCGGCTCCCGCGGCGCAGGATTTGTCAGGCTGCGCGGACGAATC
>JAYTLK010000148.1:0-10116 GCA_043729515.1 Herminiimonas sp. | reverse complement strand
CGATACGGCATGACGTATTTCAACATGCGCGACCATCGCCAGGGCATCGTGCATGTCATCGGCCCGGAGCAGGGCGCAACCTTGCCCGGCATGACGGTGGTCTGCGGCGATTCGCACACGTCTACCCACGGCGCCTTCGGTTGCCTCGCACAAGGCATCGGTACGTCCGAAGTCGAGCATGTGCTGGCAACCCAGACGCTGCTGACGAAAAAATCGCGCAGCATGCTGGTACAGGTCGATGGCCTGCTCGGCGCCGGCGTGACGGCCAAGGACATCGTGCTGGCCATCATCGGACACATCGGCACCGCCGGCGGTACTGGCTACGCGATCGAATTCGCGGGCAGCGCGATCCGGTGCCTGTCGATGGAAGGTCGGATGACGGTGTGCAACATGGCAATCGAAGCCGGCGCACGGGCCGGCATGATTGCCGTCGACGACACCACGATCGAGTACGTCAAAGGCCGGCCGTATTCGCCGGTCGGGCCGCACTGGGAGCAGGCTGTTTCCTACTGGCGCACGCTGCGCACCGACCCTGGCGCGAAATTCGATCTGGTGGTCGAGCTGAACGCTGCCGAGATCAAGCCGCAGGTGACCTGGGGCACATCGCCGGAAATGGTGGTCGCCATCGACGGCCGGGTGCCGGATCCCGATCGCGAGAAGGATGCCACCAAACGCGACGGCATGGAAAAGGCGCTGATCTACATGGCCTTGACACCGAACACCCCGATCCAGGACATCCGCATCGACAAGGTCTTCATCGGTTCCTGCACCAACTCGCGCATCGAGGATCTGCGCGCAGCGGCGGCCGTGGTGCGTGGTAAATTTCGTGCGTCCAACGTGCGCCTGGCGATGGTGGTGCCGGGCTCCGGGCTGGTCAAGGAGCAGGCCGAGCGCGAAGGCCTGGACCGGATTTTTCGCGACGCCGGTTTCGAGTGGCGCGAGCCGGGCTGTTCGATGTGCCTGGCCATGAATGCCGACCGGTTGGAACCAGGCGAGCGCTGCGCATCGACATCGAACCGGAATTTCGAAGGTAGGCAAGGGGCGGGCGGACGCACGCACCTTGTAAGTCCGGCAATGGCTGCAGCTGCGGGCATTGCCGGACATTTTGTTGACGTCCGGACTTTATAAACTGATTGGGGATATTCATGAAAAAAGCATTCGCACTGCTGTTGTTGGTCGCATCGGGTTACATGCTGTCTGGTTGCAACACGATGAACGGCATGGGCAAGGACATCGAGCGCGGTGGCGAAAAAGTGCAGGACGCTACAAAGAAGTAAGACCGCAGTCGCAAGCGGCGACACCGGTGGCGGTAGATTGCCACCGGTGTTGCCGCCTGTAGTTCGCCGGTCACCATTTGTGACTAGCCGATTGCATCGCCCTGGACACAACATGAACAAATTCACCACCGTCGACGGACTCGTCGCGCCTCTTGACCGCGCCAACGTCGACACCGATGCCATCATCCCCAAGCAATTTCTGAAATCGATCCTGCGCACCGGCTTCGGGCCAAACCTGTTCGATGAATGGCGCTATCTCGATCATGGCGAACCTGGCCAGGACAATTCGCGGCGGCCCTTGAATCCGGATTTCGTGCTGAACCAGCCGCGTTACCAGGGCGCGTCGATCCTGTTGGCGCGCAAGAATTTCGGCTGCGGTTCCTCGCGCGAACATGCGCCATGGGCGCTTGATCAATACGGTTTCCGGGCCGTGATCGCGCCCAGCTTCGCTGACATCTTCTTCAACAACTGCTACAAGAATGGTCTCTTGCCGATCGTCTTGAGCGAGGCGCAGATGGATCGCCTGTTCGATGAAGTACGGGCATTTCCCGGTTTCCGCCTGGTGATCGATCTGCCGCAACAGACGGTGTCGACTGTCAGCGGCAGCCTGCGTCATCCGTTCGAGATCGGAGAATTCCGCAAGTATTGCCTGCTCAACGGCCTGGACGACATCGGCCTGACCCTGCGCCAGGCGGACCGCATCCGCGCTTTCGAGGAGCGTCACCTGCAGCAGCAACCCTGGCTGGCCAACACCATCTGATCACGCGACCGGCCGTGCGCCGGTCGCCACCAATGAAAAGCCTCTCCATGAAAATCGCAATCCTTCCCGGCGACGGCATCGGCCCGGAAATCATCGAACAAGCAGTGCGGGTCTTGAACGCACTTGACGAGCAATTCGACATGGAGGCAGCGCCGGTCGGCGGCGCCGGCTACATCGCACAGGGCCATCCCTTGCCGGAGGCGACCCTGAAGCTGGCCAAAGATGCAGACGCGGTGCTGTTCGGCGCCGTCGGCGACTGGCAGTTCGATACGCTGGAGCGGCGACTGCGGCCGGAGCAGGCGATCCTGGGCTTGCGCAGGGAACTGAAGCTGTTTGCCAACCTGCGGCCGGCGATCCTGTATCCGGAACTGGCCGGGGCTTCCACGCTGAAGCCGGAAGTCGTCTCGGGTCTGGACATCCTGATCATCCGGGAGCTGACCGGCGACATTTATTTCGGCCAGCCGCGCGGCGTGCGCATTGCGACTGATGGCGCCTTCATCGGCGAACGCGAGGGTTTCGACACCATGCGCTATGCCGAGTCCGAGATCCGGCGCATCGCCCATGTCGCATTCAAGGCGGCCCGTCAGCGCGGCAGCCGCCTGACCAGCGTCGACAAGGCGAACGTGCTCGAGACCTTCCAGTTCTGGAAAGAGATCGTCACCGAAGTGCATGCCGAGTATCCGGATGTGGCGCTCGACCACATGTATGTCGACAATGCGGCGATGCAGCTGGTGCGGGCACCGAAAAAATTCGACGTCATCGTTACCGGCAACATGTTCGGCGACATCCTCTCGGATGCAGCCGCCATGCTGACCGGCTCGATCGGCATGCTGCCCTCGGCTTCGCTGGATGCAAACGGCAAGGGGCTGTACGAGCCGTCGCACGGCTCGGCGCCGGATATCGCCGGCAAGGGTGTCGCCAATCCATTGGCCACGATCCTGTCGGCGGCGATGATGCTGCGCTACTCGCTGCAGCGGCCGCAGCAGGCAGATCGGATCGAAGCAGCGGTCAAGTCGGTGCTGAAGCAGGGCTTGCGCACGCCGGACATCTTCGAAGAAGGCACGACGCGGGTCGGCACACGGGAAATGGGCGACGCGGTGGTGCAGGCGCTGGCGCACTGATCGCAGGCAGGAGCGGCCACGCCGCCCGCCCGCAGGTGGCGAAGTCGGCGCGCCAAGACTTGCAGACCGCCGGGATGTCCGACCGGCCGCAACCGTACCATCGAATTCAGCAACAGCAGAATTCAGCAACAGCAAATACAACGGGAACATCAATGAAACTGGTCGGCTTGGTGGGATGGCGCGGGATGGTGGGTTCGGTCCTGATGCAACGGATGCAGGAAGAGGGCGATTTCGCACGAATCGAGCCGGTCTTCTTTTCGACCTCGAACGTCGGCGGCAAAGCGCCGTCGATGGCGAAAAATGAAGCCGGCCTGAAGGACGCCAACGACATCGACGCCCTGAAGCAATGCGACGTCATCATCACCTGCCAGGGCGGCGACTACACCAGCGCGGTCTTCCCGCAACTGCGCAGCGCCGGCTGGAATGGCTTCTGGATCGACGCCGCATCGAGCCTTCGCATGCAGGAAGACGCCATCATCGTGCTCGACCCGGTGAACAAGGACGTGATCCAGGCCGGCCTGCGGCGTGGCGTCAAGAATTTCATCGGCGGCAACTGCACGGTGTCGTGCATGCTGATGGGCCTGGGCGGCCTGTTCGAGCGCGACATGGTGCAATGGATGAGCTCGATGACCTATCAGGCAGCCTCGGGCGGCGGCGCGCAGCACATGCGCGAGTTGCTGACCCAGTTCGGCAGCATCAATGCCGAGGTGCGGGGCCTGCTGGATGACCCGGCCTCGGCGATTCTCGAGATCGATCGCAAGGTGCTGGCCAGGCAGCATGCCTTGAGCGCCGACGAGACACGCCAGTTCGGCGTACCCCTGGCCGGCAATCTGATTCCCTGGATCGACAAGGATCTGGGCAATGGCATGTCGAAGGAAGAATGGAAGGCCGGCGCCGAGACCAACAAGATCCTTGGCCGTGGCACTGCTTTCGGCGCCACGGCGCAACCGGCGATTCCGGTCGATGGCCTGTGCGTGCGGGTTGGCGCCATGCGCTGCCATTCCCAGGCATTGACGATCAAACTGCGCCAGGATGTGCCGCTCGATGAAATCAACGACATCATCGCCAGCCACAATCAGTGGGTCAAGGTGGTCCCGAACAGCCGCGAAGCGTCGATGCAATCGCTGACGCCGGCCGCGGTCACCGGCAGCCTGACGATTCCGGTCGGCCGCCTGCGCAAGTTGGAAATGGGCGGCGATTACCTGTCTGCCTTTACCGTTGGCGACCAATTGTTATGGGGCGCTGCGGAGCCGCTGCGTCGCATGCTGCGCATCATCCTCGACGCCTAGACGCGGTCGATCGCTCAGTTGCATCCACGGCGTTTTCAGTCGTGCGGGTGATCTTCTGGCCGCTGGGGACGTGCGCTGCTTCGCCGGAGCAGGGCGTGGCAACCTGACCGTCCATCGTCGCGGAGCATGAATTTGTTGCTGTTACGCCACGCCTACGCTGGAAATGTTTCGACAAAGTAACACTTTTCCCGGCATCGGGATTGTGGTGGCCGGGGTTGCGCTTGCGCCTCTAAGTCCATGATGCTATGGTAAAAGTTCAATTCAGGAACGTGGATATTTAACAAATCCCGCGCTGGCAGAGAGTCGATGTTTTCTGCGATCAACACGACTTCAAGGCCTCCTGATGTCCCAGAATTGCCGCCCGCACGGGCCGTGATAGACGCAACCGGAACACCATCTCATGCAAAAGAAACTGCAGCCAAGAAACTCCCGATCGCTGGCATTCCGGCTCAAGGTCGTCAGTGCCGCAGTGGTCTCTGCCTTGGTCGTCGTGCATGCGTCGGCTGCCGGACTGGGGCGGCTGACGGTGCTGTCCGCACTCGGCCAGCCACTGCGGGCAGAAATCGAATTGACTGCGGTATCGGCCGATGAGGCACGGAATCTGCAACCCAAACTGGCGTCGATGGAGGCCTTCCGCCAGGCGAACATTGAATTCAACCCGGCGCTGCAGTCACTGCGCTTCGCCATTGAACAGCGTGGCAGTCGCCGCTTCATCCAGATCACCACGCAACAGCCGATCAGCGAACCGTTCGTCGATGTTTTGCTGGAATTGAATGGCGCCAGCGGCCGCCTGGTGCGGGAATACACCTTCTTGCTCGATCCACCGGAATTGAAGACGGTGCAGCCGGCGCAGACCACGCAGGGAGTCGGCGTCACCGCCGGCGCAGTTGCCGGCAATGTTGCCGACGACGCTGCGTCGAACGGCACACGCAGCAACCCACGTGAGCTTGCCCGGTCCAGCGAGGTTGGCAACGGCAACCGGCGCGCCGTACCGGAGCCGGAATCGCCGCGCCCGATGGCGGGCCCGCGCGCGCAAGTCGTGCCGCGCACCCCGAAGGCCGCTGCCGCGCCGGTGCGTGAAGCAGCGCCGATTGCTGCCAATGCGCCAAATGGCAACAGCCCTGGCACCGAGTACAAGGTGCAAAATGGCGACACGTTGTCGAAAATCGCGAACCGGAAGCGTCCGACCGGCATTTCACTGGATCAGATGCTGGTCGCGCTGTATCGAGCCAATCCGGATGCCTTTGTCGGCAGCAACATGAACCGGCTGCGCGCCGGCCAGATCCTGGCAGTGCCCAACCCCGAGACGAGTGCCTCGGTGGCCGCGCCGGAAGCGACCGGCATCGTGATCGCGCAAGCCGCCGATTTCAATGAATACCGCAACAAGCTGGCGGGCCAGGTTGCCGCTGCGCCGGCACGCAAAGCGCCGGAGAGTCGGCAGAGCGCCAGTGGCAAGATTGCGGCCAAGGTTGAAGAGCGGCCTACTGCCGCAAATGAGGCGATCGACAAGCTGAAGCTGTCGAAGGCGGATCCGGCAGCCGCCGGCAAGTCGGCCAGCGCCCAGGAGGATCGGGTTGCGCGTGACAAGGCGTCCGCCGAATCGGCCGCACGCGTCAAGGATCTGGAAAAAAATGTCAACGACCTGCAAAAGCTGCTTGATGTAAAAAGCCGTGACCTGGCCGAGCGGCAGAAAAATGCCGCAGCTACGGCAACAGCGGCGGCGCCCGCAGCAGCACCCGCATCGGCCAAGAACGCTGCGATGCCTGCCGATGCAACGCCGGCAGCAAACCCGGCCGCAAGCACGGCAGCAACCGTGGTGGCACCGTCCGCGCCTGCAGCGCCGGCTGCAGGTGTTGCCCCGGCAGCCGTGCCGGTCGCGGCACAGCCGGCGACTGCCGTCGTCGTCACGACGCCGGTGGCTGCAGCCCGCGAGGCATTGAACAAGGCAAAGGCGGAATCGCCGAAGGCTGATTTGCCGATCAAGCCGAAAGCAGCGCCTGAAAAAGCCGAGCCCGGGTTGCTGGACGACCCGCTCGGCAATCCGCTGGTGCAGGGCGGGGCGGTGCTGCTGGCCTTGCTGCTGGGCGGACTGGCCTTCATGCGTGCGAAGGGCAAGAAAAAATCCAAGAGCTTCACCGACACCAGCATCCCGGACAGTAGTCTCAAGGCAAATTCCCTGTTCGGCTCGACCGGTGGGCAAAGCGTCGATACCAACAACAGTGTCTTCAATTCCAGCTTCGCGCCGGCGACAAGCAACCTTGACAGCAACGAGGTCGATCCGGTAGCTGAAGCCGATGTCTACATCGCCTATGGCCGTGACGTCCAGGCGGAAGAAATCCTGAAGGAAGCCTTGCGCACGCAACCGGATCGGCATGCAGTGCGGGTCAAGCTGCTGGAAATCTACGCTGCCCGCAAGGACACGCGGGCTTTCGAGAGCCTTGCCACCGAGCTCTACAGCATGAGCAAGGGCGTTGGCGACGATTGGGCACAAGCTGCTGCGATGGGCCTGGCGCTTGATCCTGTCAATCCGTTGTATGCCAACGGCAAAATCATCCCGACGCCAGCCGACGCCCCTGCGGCCGAAGCAGCCAAGCCGGCCGAAGACACGGCCGAACTGGATGCTTTCCTGGACGAAGTCAGTGGTGCGCATCCGTTTGCCAACACGCAGGCCGATCCGAAAATCGATTCAAAAGGCGATGCAAAAGTCGATGCAGGGACTGGCACCACGGCTGGCGCCGGTACCGCAGCGCCCGCCGGTTCAGCGCAGCCGCATGGCGCCGATGGCCTGGGCATGGCGCTGCCATTTGCAGCCGCTGCCGGGGCGGCTGTCATTGCCGCGCACGCCAGCCACACGGACCATGCGACACCGGAACAAGCGCAGCCCCATGCGGCGCTGCATGCGCCGGACATCGACCTGCCGACCATCTCCACTGCCCCGGAACGGGCAACGGATGCGCACGCCAGCGACAACAGTCTCGACTTTGACCTCGATGGCCTGAGTTTTGAAACAACGGACAAGCCGCCGGTGGCGCCTGATGGCATGCCCAATGCGGCCAAGCCAGGCGATGACACTGCCTTGTCGGCGCTCGACTTCGATTTCCTGCATGAAGATCCTGCAGCGGCGCCTGCAGTGGCGCCTGCAGCAGAGACGGCACCGGATCACCAATCCACGCCGGTATCGGCCGCCATGACGGCGGATTTCGGCGGGTTCGACTTGCCGTCAACTGCTGCACCGCATGCCGTGCTCTCCACTCCTGGCCTGAACCCGCCGCCAGCCGCCGACCTGCAGCCATCGTCGTTCGATGCGCCTTTTGCACCAGCCACGCCATCTGCGCCGCAACCGCTGGAATTCGACCTGTCCGGCATCACGCTGGATCTGCCGGAATCGCAGCCTGCATTCGCGCCGGAGGCACAAGTGTTTTCGCTCGACATGCCCGGCGGCGCGACGGACTTGCCGGCGCGTCGATTCGATGGCGCCGGTAGCATCGGTAGCATCGGCAAGATCGGCAGCGCGGGCAAGATGGGCAGTCTTCAGGATGATTTCACCGAACTCGACCTGACGACGGTGGCCGAGCATGACGACGGCGCCAGCCTTGGCGGCATCAGCAATAATGCCGAAATGGCGACCAAGCTCGACCTTGCCGTTGCTTACCAGGAAATCGGCGACCAGGAAGGTGCGCGTGAACTGCTCGACGAAGTGGTCAAGGGCGGCAGCGCGCCGCAATCTGAAAAGGCGCGCTCGCTGCTGGCTCGCCTGGGCTGATCTTCGGCTGGAGGAATGCGTCCGGCATCCTCGGTGCGGCGGCGCTCCGCCATGACGATCGAACGGGTATCATCCGGGGGCGCCGCGCAGAGCAGGCGCCCTTTTTCTATTCGGCGGGCGGATTTTTTGCGGATGGCGGCGTGGACACTGAAGCATTGAAACGGGTGGTGCTCGGTATCGAATATGCCGGTGGGCACTGGCATGGATGGCAGACCCAGCCTGATGGCCATACGGTCCAGGACCAGCTCGAGGCCGCCCTGGCGAAATTCACTGCAGCGCCGCAGCATACCCATTGCGCCGGTCGAACCGACACCGGTGTCCACGCGCTGGAACAGGTCGTGCATTTCGATACGACCGTCGCACGCGACAGGGCTTCCTGGGTGCGCGGCGTGAACGCTTCATTGCCAGGGTCGATCGCCGTGCGCTGGGCCGCCGAAGTACCGGCCGTGTCGCCGGACGGCTTTCATGCACGCTTCAGCGCCCGGTCCAGGACCTATCACTATGTGCTGCACAACCATCCGGTGCGCTCGCCGCTGCTGGCCGGACGGGCGGGTTGGGCCTTTCGGCCACTCGACGTGGAGCCGATGCAGGCGGCGGCCATCCTGCTGCTGGGTACGCATGATTTTTCCGCATTCCGGGCCGCGGTTTGCCAGGCCAGGACGCCGGTGAAAACCTTGCAGCGGCTCGATATCGTCCGCCATGGCGATCTGATCCTGTTGACGTTCCAGGCCAGCGCGTTCTTGCATCACATGGTGCGCAACTTGGTCGGTGCGCTGGTGCAGGTCGGTACCAGCCGTCGCCCGCCGGTCTGGATCGCCGACGTGCTGGCGTCGCGCGAGCGACGACTGGCCGCGCCGACCTTCATGCCGGACGGCCTGTATCTGGCAAAAATCGACTACGATGCGCAGTGGCAGTTGCCGCAGGCGCCGCTGGCGCAGGTGCTGCTGCCGGGCTGGCTGCCGTTGGTCCTGCCGTTATCGCCAGTACCGTCAGCATTGCCGGCAACGGCGGCATCGACCGCCTCCTGAAGCCACTGCGTTCAACCGTCCCATCCGGATTTCACATGCACCGTACCCGAATCAAGATCTGCGGCCTGACCCGGGCCGACGACGTCGCCGCAGCCGTGACGGCGGGTGCCGATGCCCTCGGCTTCGTGTTCTATCCGCAGAGCCGGCGATGGATCGCGCCGTCTGCCGCCGCCGGGTTGATCGCGGGAGTGCCGCCATTCGTCACGACCGTGGGCCTGTTCGTCAATGCCTCGTCGCAGGAGATCGCTGATGCCGTCGCGCAGGCGCCGGTCATGCTGCTGCAATTTCATGGCGACGAAACACCGGAGCAATGCGCAGCGCTCGCCGCCGGCGTGAATCGGCCGTTCATTGCGGCATGCCGCGTGGGGCCGCTGACGACAGCGGCGAATTTGCTAGAATACGAGGCGCGCTGTCGCGCCGCCGGCAAGCTGTTCGCCGGCCTGTTGCTTGACACCCACGTCGCCGGGTATGGCGGAGGCGGAAAGGTTTTCGATTGGTCGGTCATTCCAGAAGAGCTCGCGCCTCGGGTCGTTTTAAGTGGTGGCTTGCACGCACAAAACGCGACTGAGGCGGTGATCCGCGTGCGCCCGCATGCGGTCGACGTCAGCAGCGGCATCGAGGCCGCGCCTGCCGATGGCAAGGCGCCGACGCCGGGCATCAAGAATGCCGCGCTGATGCAGGCATTCGTCGCAGCCGTCAGGGCGGGGGACGACACCCGATTGCAGTGAATGTAAGGCTGGTACACGGACAGGCTTTTTTGCCCATGTTTGCCTGGAAAAGCCCCCTTTGCCGGCACGGCGAGATGCACTGCGATCGGCTGCAACGAACTGCGGCGCACCCGGGCGAACGCAACTTCAACGCAACCCCGACGCTCACCC
>JAYTLK010000147.1:0-2996 GCA_043729515.1 Herminiimonas sp. | reverse complement strand
GCAGAACCGCGCATCTGCTCGGTTCTGCCGGCCTGATTCCCTTCATTACCCTGTCCATCGGCTGCACGCTGGTGCATCCCGACTGGTTGCCGATCCTGGTCGCCGGACAGCTCTCGTATGTAGTGGCGATCCTGTCTTTCCTGGGTGGCGTGCACTGGGGCGCTGCGGTGCTGTGTACCGAACTGTCCAGCCAGCGTACCAAGCTGGCCCTGTTGTGGGGCGTGACGCCGTCGCTGATCGCGGTGTTTTCGGCGCAGCTGTTGCTGGGGCTCGGGTTTGCCTTCATGACGGCTGCCTTCGTGGCCGCCTACCTGGTCTACAAACGCCTCTACGCCTGGTATGCCATGCCGGACTGGTTCCTGACCCTGCGCTTTCGCCTGACTTCCGTGGTCGTGGCGTCGCTGCTGCTGACATTCGTTGCTGTAAATTTGCGGAGCTGACTTGAAACAATCTTCCATTCGCTAGTCGATCGTGCCGAAAGACCTGGCCGCCCATCTGTATGCGGTCACGGTGACGGTCGAGGCGCCCGATCCGCAGGGCCAGATGTTTGCATTGCCGGCCTGGATTCCGGGCAGTTACATGATCCGGGAATTTGCCCGCCATATCGTGCAGATCCGTGCCGAATCGGCCGGCAAGGAACTGGTGCTGGTGAAACGCGACAAGCACAGCTGGCAGGCAGCGCCGTGCGAGTCTGCGCTGACGGTGCAGTACGACGTCTATGCGTGGGACCTGTCGGTGCGGGCTGCCCACCTGGATCAGACACATGGCTTTTTCAATGGCAGCAGCGTATTCCTGCAAGCGGTCGGTCACGAGCATCTGCCGCACCATGTCGACATTCAAAAAAGCGACGATCCGGCCTGCGCCGACTGGCGCGTGGCCAGCGCGCTGCCGCGCCTGAAGGCAAAACGCCAAGGCTTCGGCACCTATTTCGCGGCTGGCTACGACGAATTGATCGATCATCCGGTCGAAACCGGCAACTTTGCGTCAGCGACGTTCGAGGCGCATGGCGTGCCGCACGATATCGTTATCACCGGCCGGGTACCGAACCTGGATCTGGCGCGGCTTTGCACTGACCTGCAGAAAATCTGCGAGGCACAGATCGCCCTGTTCGAGCCAAAGACGAAACAGGCGCCGATGGATCGTTATGTCTTCATGACGATGGCGGTTGGCGACGGTTACGGCGGCCTCGAACATCGTGCCTCGACCGCCTTGATCTGTAACCGGGCCGACCTGCCGGCCAAGGGCCAGACGGCGCTGACCGATGGTTATCGGACGTTTCTGGGTCTGTGCAGCCATGAATATTTTCATACGTGGAACGTCAAGCGCATCAAACCGGCGGCCTTCGCACCGTATCAACTGGCTGCCGAAACCTACACGCCGCTGCTGTGGCTGTTCGAAGGCTTCACCAGTTACTACGATGATCTGATGCTGCTGCGCGCCGGCGTGATCGACCAGGCAGCGTATTTCTCGCTGCTGGCGAAAACCGTCAACAGCGTCCTGCGGGGCAGTGGCCGTGGCAAGCAGAGCGTCGCCGCATCGAGCTTCGACGCCTGGGTCAAGTATTACCGCCAGGATGAAAATGCGCCGAATGCGATCGTCAGTTATTACACCAAGGGTTCGCTGGTGGCGCTGGCGCTCGACCTGAGCATCCGCCACGGAACAGCCGGCAAGAAATCGCTGGACGACGTCATGCGGGCGCTGTGGACACGCTACGGCCGTGATTTCTATGCAGCCGAGGGCGGCGGGCGTGGCGTGACCGAAGCCGATGTGGAAGCGATTTTCGACGAGATCAGCGGCCTGAAAATGAAAAAGCTGCTGGAGCGCTGGGTGCAGGGCACGGCCGACCTGCCGCTGGCAAAAGTGCTCGAGCCGTTCGGCGTGGTGCTGAGCGATGACCGCAAGGATGCCAAGGCCAGCCTAGGCGTGCGGGGCGTGCGCGAGGGCGCCGATTGCCGGCTGGCGAATGTTTACGAAGGCGGCGCTGCCCACCTGGCGGGCGTGTCGGCCAACGACGTGCTGATCGCCATCGACGGCTTGCGGGTGTCAGCCACCAATCTCGATACCTTGATGGCGCGCTATCGGGTCGGCGACACGGTGGAGCTGCATGTCTTCCGACGCGATGAATTGATGCGTGTTTCTGCGCGCCTGACTGTGGATGCGGCGGCGAAGACGGTCCTGACCACCGTTGCCCGGCCAGCTGGCGCCGTGAAGGCACGCCAGTCGTGGTTGCGCTGAAGGCTCGAGGCTTTAAGCGGCAGCCGGGTGAACTCTCGGCTGCTGCCGCTTCAGCCGAACAGGCGCTGCAATTCAACGCCTGGATCGGGCGCCCGCATGAACGCTTCACCCACCAGAAAACCGTTCACGCCGGCGTCGCGCATGCGCTTGACGTCATCACCGACCAGAATGCCGGATTCCGTGATCACCAGCTTGTCCGGTGGAATCCGTGGCAGCAGCTCGATGGTGGTGGCCAGCGAAGTCTCGAACGTGCGCAGGTTGCGGTTATTGATTCCCAACATGGCCGTTTTCAAACGCAGCGCTGCCGTCAGTTCGGCGGCGTCGTGCACCTCCACCAGCACGCCCATGCCAAGCTCGTGGGCACAGGCTTCCAGCTCCGCCATCAAGCCATGGTCGAGTGCCGCGACGATCAGCAGGATGCAATCGGCGCCCCAGGACCGCGCTTCATATACCTGGTACGGGTCGATCATGAAATCCTTGCGCAGCGCGGGAATCGGACATGCCGCGCGCGCCTGTTGCAGATAGGCCGGCGCACCCTGGAAAAACTGTACATCGGTCAGCACCGACAGGCAGGCCGCGCCATGGCTGGCATAACTCGCCGCAATCTCGGCCGGCTTGAAATCGGCGCGCAGCACGCCTTTGGAAGGCGAGGCTTTTTTCACTTCGGCGATTACTGCCGCGTGACCTGCGGCGATCTTTGTCCGCAAGGCGGCTTCGAAACCGCGCAGTGACTGGCGTGATTCGGTATCGCTTTCGACTTC
>JAYTLK010000146.1:0-20053 GCA_043729515.1 Herminiimonas sp. | reverse complement strand
CGGGCCGGCCACGAAAGCTTCCCGAATACGCCGGCCTTCGGCGCTGCGAATCGGAATGTTCTGCAGGTTCGGTTCGTTCGAAGCAAGGCGTCCGGTAATGGCCACCGCCTGCGCATAGTTCGTGTGCACCCGGCCGGTTGCCGGATCGATCATGCGCGGGAGTTTGTCGGTATAGGTCGATTTCAGTTTCGACAGGCCGCGGTATTCAAGCAGTACTTTCGGCAGCGGATAGTCCTCGGCCAGTTTTTGCAGGACTTCCTCGTCGGTCGACGGCGTGCCGGACGGCGTTTTTTTTATGACCGGCAGCATCAGGCGATCGAAAAAGATTTCACCGATCTGCTTGGGAGAATTGAGGTTGAACGGCTGCCCCGCCAAGTCATAAGCCTGGCGCTCCAGTTCCAGCATGCGCCGGCCGAGCTCACCCGATTGCACGCCCAGCAGTTCGGCATCCACCAGTACGCCGTTGCGCTCGATCTTCTGCAGCACGATCGCGGTCGGCAGCTCGATCTTTTGATAGATCATGGTCAGCTTTGGGTCGCCTTCAATGTGCGGCCACATCGCCTGATGCAGCTGCAGCGTGATGTCGGCATCTTCGGCTGCATATTCGGTGGCCCGGCCGAGTTCGACCTGGTCGAAGCAGATCTGCGAGGCGCCCTTGCCGCAGACCTCCGCGAAAGTGATGGTCTTGCGGTTCAGGTGGCGCAGCGCCAAACTGTCCATGTCGTGGCTCTTGTGCGACTCGAATACATAGGATTCGAGCAGGGTGTCATGCACGATGCCGTGCAAATGCACGCCGTGGTTCTCGAAAATATGGGCGTCGTATTTCAGGTGCTGTCCGAGCTTCGGTTTCGACGCGTCTTCGAGCCAGTCCTTCAGTCGTGCCAGCACGTGGTCCCGGGAGAGTTGCGCCGGTGCATCCGGATAGCGATGCGCCAGGGGAATGTAGGCCGCGATGCCCGGCTCGCAGCATAGCGAAATGCCGACCATCTGTGCCTGCATCGGGATCAGGGAAGTGGTCTCGGTGTCGACCGATGTCACCGCCGCACCGTTGATTTTCGCGATCCAGGTGTCGAGCTGGGCGTCGGTCAGGACGGTTTCGTAATCGGTGTCGACCGGTGCCGGGGGCGCGGCGAAGAGGCCACCCTGTGCTGCGCCAGCCGGTGCGGATGTGCCTTCGGCCGGTGTTGCGGCACTGCCGAGTTCGCTGCTCAGTTCGCGTAGCCAGGACTTGAAACCGTTCTTGGCAAAGAAGGCCAGCATCGCTTCCTTGTTTTCCGGGAGCTGCTGCAGCGACTCCGGAATCGACACCATGTGTTCGGCCAGGTCGCAATCGGTCTTTACCGTGATCAGGGTTTTTGCCTGCGGCAGCCAGTCGAGCGCACGGCGCAGGTTCTCGCCGACGGCGCCGCCGATCGACGCCGCGTTGGCCACCACGCCGTCGAGCGTGCCGTACTGCGTCAGCCATTTCACGGCTGTCTTCGGGCCGACCTTCTCGACACCGGGCACGTTGTCGACCGTGTCGCCTACCAGCGTCAGATAATCGACGATGCGCTCCGGCGCCACCCCGAACTTGTTCACCACGCCGGCAATGTCGAGCGTCTCGTTGCTCATGGTGTTGATCAGCGTGACATCGGCATTGACCAATTGCGCCAGGTCCTTGTCGCCGGTGGAAATTACCGTCTGCATGCCGTGCGTTGTCGCCTGCACGGCCAGGGTGCCGATGACGTCGTCGGCCTCGACCCCATCGACCATCAGGATCGGCCAGCCCATGGCCCGCACCGCTTCATGGATCGGCTCGATCTGCTTCGACAGATCCTCCGGCATGGATGCGCGCTGCGCCTTGTATTGTGGATAGAGGTCGTCGCGAAAAGTCTTGCCCTTGGCATCGAACACGCAGGCGATGAACGCCGCCGGGTAATCCATGCGCAGCCGGCGCAGCATGTTGATCATGCCGTAGATGGCGCCGGTGGGCGCGCCGGCGGAGTTGCGCAGGTCAGGCATGGCATGAAAGGCGCGGTAGAGATAGCTCGAGCCGTCGACCAGCAACAAGGTTTTGTTCATTGATATCTTGGAAGGAAAGCGCGGCGGGCAGCCTGTCGGCGCAATGTGCGGCAGGCAGCGCGTCAGGATGGATGGCCGTGGGATTATCGCAGACTTTAGCGGCGGCTCCGGGCGTGCATGCGCTGGCTGCGTCGTCCCGTTTTGCTACAATCGACTTACTCCGCCGTGCCCTGCAACCCTGCTTGCCGGGCTTTCACCAGGCACTTACCTCAAGGCACGCGATCATCATGAACCCGCCAGATTCCCGTCATTTTCCTCGGCCGACTGCGCTGCCAATGGCGCATTCTTTCCACGGTTCGCTTTCAATGCCGTTCGGGCGCCTGAAACCATTGATGGCCCTGCCGCTGTTGGCCTGCGTGATGGCTGGCGCGCTGGCCCAGAATGCACCGGCGCCGATGCCGCCGCGACTGGAGCCGCTACCGGAAAACCAGCAACCGAGCCTCGGCACGCCCGCGCCGGCAATCCGGCCGGGCGAAACGGACAACCGGCCGGGCACCACCGACTTGCGTGACAACACCGGCGCCGTGATCGAGACCCAGGTCCGCACTCCCGTGAGCACATACACGGTCCGTCCGAACCGGCAGGTCGGCAATGCGCAGCCTGGCGATGCGCAAAGCGTCGGTAATCGGGCAGCGCAGTTCAAGATCGGTGAATTCGGTCTCGGGCGGCAGAAGAAGCAGGAGGCGCTACCGCAGACACCACAATCGCCACAATCACTGCAGACCCTGGAGCCAGCGCCAATGCCCCCTGCCATGCCGTCGAACGTGCCCACGAAATGACCGGCACGGGTGCCTGCAAAAAACTGAGTCGTTGCGCCCGCTTCTGCGGCTACACTGCCGGAGTTGCGCTGGCGTAGCAGTACCGACCCCGATCGTTCGGTGGCTCATGCGTCATGCAACCCGTCGGCCGCCGGTTGCGCCGCTTTCAGTTCCACCGATTCACGCCATGGCAGTCTTCACTCCGGTTTCGCTCGACGATCTTTCCACTTGGATCACGCAATTTCCGCTCGGGAAAGTGCATGCGGTCGATGGCATCGCCTCCGGCATCGAGAACAGCAATTTTTTTCTCAGCACCGATCGCGGTGAATATGTCCTCACGATTTTCGAAAACCTGAGTTTCGTCCAGTTGCCGTTCTACCTGCACCTGATGCGCCACCTGGCCGAACGCGGCGTGCTGGTGCCGGCACCGGTCGCCAGCGACAACGGCGCGATCCTGCATGCGCTGCATGGCAAGCCGGCCTCGATCGTGACCAAGCTGGCGGGGACGTGCCAGATGGCGCCGCAACCTGTGCATTGCGCCGCCGTTGGTGCGATGCTGGCAAAGATGCATCGGGCGGCACAGGACTTTGCGATCCGCCAGCCGAACCTGCGGGGCCTGCGCTGGTGGCGCGAGACGATGCCGGCCGTGCTGCCACATCTGTCGGCTGATTGCGCTGCACTGCTGCAGAAGGAAGTCGCGTTCCAGACACATGCAGCCGAGACCGATGCCGGCCGCGGTCTGCCCCAGGGTCCGATCCACGCCGATCTGTTTCGCAACAACGTCATGTTCGACGGCGAACGTCTCACCGGCTTCTTCGATTTCTATTTTGCCGGCTGTGATACCTGGCTCTTTGATGTCGCCGTCACCGTCAACGACTGGTGCATCGATCTCGACACCGGCGTGCTTGACTGCGCCCGGGTACAGGCAATGGTCGATGCTTACGCACGGGTACGTCCCTTCACGGCTGCCGAGCGCGACCTGTGGCAGCCGATGCTGCGCGCCGCGGCCCTGCGTTTCTGGATCTCGCGCCTGTATGATTTTTACCTGCCGCGCGATGCAGAAATGCTGACGCCGCATGATCCGACCCATTTCGAACGCATCCTGCGCGAACGCATCGCGCAGCCTGCACCGGCCCTGCCGGCCTGAGCCTTTCACGAGCAAACGCATGCAACCCATTCCCGCATCCCTCGGCTGGTCCTGGTTCAAGGCTGGTTTTTCCCTGTTCCGCCGTCAGCCGGCCGAACTCTCCACGCTGTTCCTGAGTTATCTGTTCCTGATGCTTGCCATCGGCCTGGTGCCGCTGGCCGGGCAGATCCTGCCACTGCTGCTGGTGCCGGTGTTTTCGATCGCGTTCCTGCAAGCCTGTGTCCAGGTCGAGCAAGGCACGCGGGTCTTTCCAAATTTGCTGCTGACCGGCTTTCGCTCACCGGTACGCGGCCGTCTGCTGCTGCTGGGCGTGCTCTACCTGCTGGCAGTCCTGCTGGCGGTGTTCGCCTCGGCCCTGGTCGACGACAGCGCTTTCCTGCGTATGATGACCACGCCCGGCGGTGCCGATCCGGCGGTGCTGGCGCGCAGCAATTGGGCGCGCGGCATGCTGGTGGCAGGATTGGTTTATCTGCCGGCGGGCATGGGCTTCTGGTTCGCCGCGCCGCTGGTGGCGTGGCAGAAGATGGGCGTCGGCAAGGCGATTTTCTACAGCTTCTTTGCCGTCCTGCGAGCCAAGCGGGCATTCATCGTGTATGGGCTGGCCTGGCTGCTGATGGGCATCATCGTGCCGTCGATCCTGAGCACGCTGGTACAGCTGCTCTTTCGCAGCGCACTGGTGTCGCTGATGGTGCTGCTGCCGATGTCGCTGATCCTGACGGCGGTGCTGTATTGCTCGTTCTATCCGACCTACGTCAGTATCTTCGGTGCGCCAGGGGCTGCACCTGATGCGCTGGATAACCCGACCAGGCCGGATCCGCCGGATGCCCCTGGCACGGCTGATGCGGGCTAGCGGATCGGCGAAACAGCGGATCGATGACGCGCCATTTCTTATCGGCTATAACGCGTACTGGTTATCCAGGCACTCAGCCGTTGGCGCCCGAGCCGACCCTCTCCAGCTTCGCAATCGACAGATCCAGCAGCTTCATGCCATGCCGGCCGAAGTTGATGTGGGCCCGCGCCGCGCCGGTGCCGCCTTCGATATCGACGATCACGCCTTCACCGAACTTGCCGTGCGAGACCGACTCCCCGATCCGCCAGCCGTGACCCGCCGGCTTCAGTTTCTGCGCGATGGCATTGTTCGGCGACGGCACGCCGGGCATTTCGTCCCAGGCCGCCTTCGGATGCGCGAACCAGTTGTGCTGGGCAATGCGCGGCGACAGCCACTTCAAGGCGTCTTCCGGCAGTTCATCGAAAAACCGCGACTTCATGTTGTAACGGGTCTGGCCGTGCAGCATGCGGGTCTGGGAAAAGCTCATGTAGAGCCGGCGCCGCGCGCGGGTGATCGCCACATACATCAGGCGCCGTTCTTCTTCCACGCCGCCGTCTTCCTTGGCACTGTTCTCATGCGGGAACAAGCCCTCTTCCAGGCCGGTGATGAAGACCGCGTCGAACTCCAGCCCCTTGGCGGAGTGAACGGTCATCAGCTGCATGGCATCGGTGCCGGCCTGCGCCTGGTTGTCACCGGCTTCGAGCGAAGCGTGGGAGAGGAAGGCCGACAAGGGCGACATCAAGGCTGCGATCGGCGTCTCGGCATCGAGCACGGTGATGCCATCGCCATCGTTGAGCGCAACGCCCGCCTGCGGCTCGACCTGTGGGCCGAGGTAGGCTGGCGCGGCATGGCCAAAACCCTCTTCGTTGACGAACAGCGTGGCCGCACTGACGATCTGCTCCAGGTTCTCGATCCTGTCGGCGCCCTCCTTCTCGGCACGGTAATGCGTCAGCAGGCCGCTCATCTCCAGCACCACCCCGACCATCTCGGGCAAGGCCAGCGGCTGCGTTTCGAAGCGGGTCTGCTCGATCATCTTGACGAAATTGCCCAGCGAAGTGCCGGCTTTTCCCGCCACATACGGCACCGCGGCATAGAGCGAAATCGCATATTGTTTGGCAGCGTCGCTCAGTTGCTCCAGCGAGCGTGCACCGATGCCGCGCGTCGGAAAATTCACCACCCGCAAAAATGCCGAATCATTGTGTGGATTGTCCATCAGCTGCAGATACGCAATCGCATGCTTGACTTCGGCCCGCTCGAAGAAGCGCTGGCCGCCATAGACGCGATAGGGAATCCCGGCCGAGAACAGGGCATGCTCGATCACCCGCGACTGCGCGTTCGAGCGGTACAGGACCGCGATCTCGCTGCGGGCTGCGCCCTCGGCGATCAGGCTCTTCGATTCCTCGATGATCCACTGCGCTTCCATCAGGTCACTGCTCGATTCACAGATCCGCACCGGCTCGCCATGGCCGGCGTCGGTGCGCAGGTTCTTGCCCAGCCGCTTGCTGTTGTTGGCGATCAGCGTGTTGGCCGCATCGAGGATATGACCGTGCGAGCGGTAGTTCTGCTCCAGCTTGATCAGATTTTCTACCTTGAACTCGCGCTCGAAGGAAGTCATGTTGCCGACGTTCGCGCCGCGAAACGCATAGATGCTCTGGTCGTCGTCGCCCACCGCGAACACCGCTGCGCGCTCGCCGGCCATCATCTTCAACCAGTTGTATTGCAGCGTGTTGGTATCCTGGAATTCGTCGACCAGCACGTGCCGGAAACGGTTCTGGTAATGCTCGCGCAAGGGCTGGTTGCGCGACAGCAGTTCATAGCAGCGCAACAGCAGTTCCGCAAAATCAACCACGCCTTCGCGCTGGCACTGGTCGTCGTAAAGCTGGTACAGCGCAATCATCTTGCGATCGAAATCATCGCTGCCATCGAGATCGCTGGCGCGCCGGCCCTGGTCCTTGGAGCCGTTGATGAAGTACATCAGGCTGCGCGGCGGGAATTTCTCGTCATCGACGTTGTTGGCTTTCAAGAGCCGCTTGATCATCGAAAGCTGGTCGCCGGAGTCGAGGATCTGGAAAGTTTGCGGCAGGGCTGCATCCTTGTAATGTGAGCGCAAGAGCCGGTTGCAGAGACCATGAAAGGTGCCGACCCACATGCCGCGCGTATTGATCGGCAACATCGCCGACAGCCGCGCGAGCATCTCCTTCGACGCCTTGTTGGTGAAGGTTACTGCCAGGATACCGGCCGGCGACACCTGCCCGGTCTGGATCAACCAGGCGATGCGGGTGGTCAGCACGCGGGTCTTGCCGGAACCGGCGCCGGCCAGGATCAGGGCGGATTGGGCGGGCAGCGTGACGGCGGCAAGTTGTTCGGGATTGAGATTGTGGAGGAGCGTTTGCATGGTCACATTATGAGGCCATTCCGGAAGCGGCTGCCGGCATGGCGGTGAACTTCCAGCGGCGATGACTGGGGAAATCGCTGCGCAGGCCATCGCATGTGTTCGCTTTGCAAGTGATGGCGTTGGCGCTTGTAGCTATCCTAAATCCATAGGTGGCTTGCCGCTCTTGCAAGCCATGCCATGGCTTGCCATTCCGGGCAAATGGATGTATCGGCCTCGTCCATCGTTAACATGTTGAAAGGATTCCCATGTCTATCCCAAACAGTCAGATCGCCAAGTCCACGCAGTTGTCTGGCACTGGCTTGAATGTCGAGCAGTTGACGCCAAACGTCAAAGACAAGGCCGACGCGGTTGTTGCCGATGGCTTGAATCAGTTGATCGCGCAGCAGAAACTGCAAAATCCAAATGGCCAAACCTTGGATCAGGGACTTTCCAACTTACTCGTTGCCTTCGCAAACGTCGCGGACAGGCTTGGGGAGATCAGGCTACCTTCGGATACGACGGTGCCGCCACCAGCGACTACGACTACACCTGCGGCAACTGAAGGTGGTCCGGTTTCCGGCGGCGATGCTGGGCCATTGACGGCAAGCGGCGATATCCAAAAAATTGTGGATGGCGGGAATCAAGTGATTTCCGGCGGTAACACTCCGAAGGTGGCAGGTCAATCGGGAACCGCGAGCCCCTTGCCAAGCGGTGTAGTGGCTGCAGGAGGTCTGGCTGGTGAAGCCGCTGCAGCAGCTGCACGCGGCATGCCGGGCGTGACAGGAGCGGCAGGAGGCCCAACTGTGACTCCAGGCGGGCCAGTGCAGGGCGCAAACCCGGCAGGGTCGATGGATGAAAAAACTGCTCTTACAACCCTGCGCGACAATTACGATCGCTTCGAGCATGATAAAAATGGCTACATCACGGTCCAGGGGCTCTACACGGCCGCAAATGATCCGAAGCAGCCGCCGCAGGTCAGGCAGGCAGCGGCTTATCTTTGCAATAATCAGGACAAATTGAACAAGCTCGAAACCGCCCGCGAGCGTAATGCAAATCAGAAGGCCGACAATTACGATGGCCTGATCAGCCGAGAGGATTTCGACGCCGAGCTGAAAGAGATCGGCGGTGCCGGAAGCGCGACGCAATCAAAACCACCTGCCAAAACGAAGCCGCCGCAAGGTGACACTTCAAAACGGCAAGCAGGTGGGACTGCCAACATCCCGCCAGCGGACGGAAAAGTGGACAACCCGCTTGCTGGGGGAATCGTAGACGGGTTGGCAGACCGCATTGCAACATGAAAAATAACGCCGATCGGGCTGATGGCGTCAGCAGCCAAGCAGCGGCTTCGACAGAAGAAGCTACGGGCGGCATCAACGATCTAACGACCATTGAGAAGTGCCCTTGGTGAAATGGTCTGGGGACAACGTCCGCTGTAGTCCGCCGGGCAGGCGTTCGAGCGGCAACGTACCCGGCAGGAGAATCGATTTCGGCGTAAGATACTGTACATAAATACAGTATCACGCCGACTCATCGATTTCCTGCCGGAAGCCCTGCCATGGAACTGAACGACAAGCTCGAAATCCTCGCCGATGCGGCGAAATACGATGCCTCGTGCGCCAGCAGCGGCGCACCGAAACGCTCCTCCATCGGCAAGGCCGGCATTGGCGCGACCACCGGCACGGGCATCTGCCATAGTTATACGCCGGACGGCCGCTGTGTGTCGCTCCTTAAAATCCTGCTGACGAATTTCTGTGTCTACGATTGCCAGTATTGCGTCAACCGGCGCAGCAGCAACGTGCCGCGCGCGCGCTTCAATGTCGATGAAGTGGTCAAGCTGACGGTCGATTTTTATCTGCGTAATTACATCGACGGCCTGTTTCTGAGCTCCGGCGTGATCCAGTCCTCGAACTACACCATGGACCAGCTGGTGCAGGTAGCGCGCCAGCTGCGAGAGGTGCATCATTTTCGGGGCTACATCCATCTGAAGACGATTCCGGATGCCGACCCGGAGTTGATTGCCGAGGCCGGCAAGTATGCCGACCGCCTGAGCGTCAACATCGAGCTGCCAACGCAGGAGAGCATCGACCTCCTGGCGCCGGAAAAGAACCTGCAGGTAATCAAGTTCGCCATGGGCGGCATCCGCCGCAAGCTCGACGAGCGCGAGGGCGAGCCGAAGTCGCCGGTCTTCGCCCCCGCCGGCCAGAGCACGCAGATGATCGTCGGCGCCGACGCCACCGACGACCAGACGATTCTCACCACCGCCGAGAACCTTTACAGCGCCTACAAACTGAAGCGGGTGTATTACTCCGCTTTCAGCCCGATTCCGCAAAGCCCGAAGAGCGTGCCGCTGGCGCCGCCACCGATGATGCGCGAGCATCGCCTGTATCAGGCCGATTTCCTGGTGCGCAGTTACGGCTTCCGGGTACCGGAACTATTGCCGGAATCCGGCAACCTGGCGCTCGACATCGATCCGAAACTGGCCTGGGCATTGGCGCACCGGGAGCATTTTCCGATGGATTTGAACACGGCCGACCTGTCGATGATTTCGCGCGTGCCCGGCATCGGCATGCGCAACGCAAAACGGCTGGTGGACCTGCGCCGCATGCGCCGCATCCGCTATGCCGATCTCACGCGTCTGCGCTGCAGCATGAAAAAGATCCAGCCATTCATCGTGACCGCCGATTACCGGCCGGCGCAGGATGCCGCGGCTTCCGAAGTGCTGCGCCGCTCGATGGCGGAAAAGCCACAGCAGATGGACATGTGGGCCGAGTTGCCGGCGCTGGCTTGAAGTTGACGCCAGTGCGTCGTTGCTCAATGTTGGATCGATGATTCCGACCATCCGCGTCCACTCGTTTGCCCAGTGGCGCACTGCCGCCCGAGATCTGCTGACCCGGCAAGTGCCACCGCATGCGGTGCAATGGAGCGAGACGGCCGAGAGCAACGATCTGTTCGCGGTCGAGCAGGAAGCGACGCCTTATCTCGCCGTACCATCTGTTTCCAGCGAGCCGCCGATTGCGCAGTCCCGAATGCCAACGGCAACGCCCGCACGTATCCCGCGCGAGATGCTGCGCCTGCTTGAAGCCGCCGCCTGCTTCCGGGCGCCCGACCGCTATGCTTTCCTCTACAAGCTGGTCTGGCGCTGGCAGCTCGGCCAGCACGAGGTCATGTCGGCTGCCGACGAAGACGGCGCCCGCCTGCACGCCATGGCCAAGACCATCAAGCGCGAGGCGCACAAGATGCATGCCTACCTGCGTTTCCGGGAACGCGCCGTCGAGGCCGGCGCGCCGCAGTTCGTCGCCTGGTTCGAGCCGGAACACGATGTGCTGCCGCAAGTTGCGGAACACTTTGCCCGCCGCATGGGTCATACCACCTGGATGATCGGCACGCCGCAGGCGACCATGCTGTGGGATGGCAAACAAGTGCATCCGGGCCCACCCGTCATGCGCGGCCCGGAAGATGTCGACGACACCGGGGAAGCCATGTGGCTGACCTATTACCGCAGCATTTTCAACCCGGCCCGCCTGAATGTTTCGGTCATGCAAGGCCACGTTGCCAGCCGCTATTGGAAAAACATGCCAGAAGGCGCACTCGTACCCGCCATGATTGCCGAAGCCGCCGCCGGTGCCAGGCGTGATGGCCAGACCCGCACCGTCGGCGCGCGTGCCGGCGTGACCATTCCCATTTCAGCCGAAGCCGCGCAACCGCAACGCGAGGCGCCGACCTCGCTCGACGCCTGTCGCCGCTGCGAATTGTGGCGTAATGCGACCCAGGCCGTGCCAGGCGTCGGCCCACATTCGGCGCGCATCATGCTGGTGGGCGAGCAACCGGGCGACCAGGAGGATCTGGCCGGCACGCCCTTCATCGGCCCGGCCGGCCAGGTGCTCGACGACGCCATGCGCGAAGCCGGCGTGCCGCGCGAGACGATCTATCTCACCAACGCCGTCAAGCATTTCAAGTGGGAGCCGCGTGGCAAGCGCCGCCTGCACAAGACGCCGGCCCAGATGGAAATCAATGCATGCGGCTACTGGCTGGAAGAAGAACTGGCGGAAGTGAAGCCGCAAGTGGTCGTGGCCCTCGGTGGCACGGCATTGAAGGCAATCCTGCACAACCCGAAAGCGACGTTGACCGACAAGCTCGGCGCACCGTTCATGCATGAAGGGCGCTGGGTGGTGGTGGTGTATCACCCGTCCTACATCCTGCGGGTGCCGGATGCGGCGGCGCGTGAGGGAGCGATGCGGGTGCTGGTCGATGGATTGGCAAAGGCGCGCGAACTGGGTGCGGCGGATCCGGATGCGAGCCCTGCCGCAATTGCTCGATGAGACGGTGTCAGAGCACGATCGTCATGAACACGCTGTGTGGGTCGGCAACATAGCCTTCGAACGGGCCGCAAAATTCGAATCCTGCCGCCGCGTACAGTGCATGTGCCGGCCTGAAGGCAGAAGCGGAACCGGTTTCCAGGCTCAGCCGCTGAAAACCCTGATGACGCGCTTGTGCAAGGATATGCGTCACCATCGCTTGCGCCACACCCTGGCGCCGATGCGCCAGCGCGGTGCGCATGGATTTGACTTCCCCGTGCGTGGTCGACAACGCCTTCAACGCGCCGCATCCGAGCAGGACTGCGTCATGCGAACCGTCGATCGCCCCGTCCGGGGTCAGGCCCTGCCAAATCGTCCATAAGCGAATGTCCGGCTTGCGCAGGCCGGACAGATCAAGCGCATGGACGCTGTCTGCCGGTGAATGCAGGGCCATGTCACGCAAGTGCTCACCGAGCAAGGCCTGTACCTGCGCGCCGGTCAGGTCGTCTTGCCGGATATGGAACGGCAGGCTCACGCCGCGCGATCCTGCCGAGCGTACAGCGCCGTGAAAGCCGCGGCTGCAGCGGTTGCATCTGCCGATGAATAGACGCTGCTGATGGCGGCAACCATGTCGGCGCCGGCTGCGATCAGCACCCGGGAATTTTCCACCGTCATGCCACCGATGACGACGCTCGGCAACGGCACGGATGAATGCGATGCCGCCAGGACGCCGACCTCGGTCGTGACCGGATATTTCTTGACACGCGAGGGATAGAAACCGCCGTAGGCCACGTAACTCGCACCTGCCGCATGCGCCGCCTGCGCCAGCGCCAGGTCGCCGTAACAGGAAGCGCCGACAATCTTGTCCGGGCCGACCTGGTCACGTACCGCCGCCACCGCCGCATCGGTTCCGCCAACATGCACGCCATCGGCATCGAGTGCCAATGCCAGTTCAACGTGATCGTTGACGATGAACGGGCAACCGAATTCGCGGCACAGCGCAAGCAGCGCAGCGGCCTGCGTGCGTCGTAATTCAGGTGATGCAGTCTTGTGGCGATACTGCAGCAGCGCCACGCCACCTTCGAGGGCTGCGCGCGTGACATCGAGCAGGCGGGCGGTGTCATCCCAGTCGGGAGTGACGAGGTACAGACCGCGCAGGGTTGCAGTTGGCTTCATGTCGTTCCTCTAAAGCGATTCATCGGATGCCACGGTACGCTGCGGAATCAATTGTCCCGCGCCGATCGCGAATGCCCGTGACAAGCTCTGCTGGCAATAGCCGAGTCCGCGATCGATTGCGATTTCCATCGGTTCCTGCTGTGCAAGATGCCCGGCGATCGACGACGCCAGGGTACAGCCGCTGCCATGGAAGCTGCCGGCAAGGCGCCGCGTCTTCCACGATCGCTGAGTGCCCTCGGTGGCGAACCAGCGGTTGACGACGTATTCACCAGCGTCATGGCCACCCTTGATCAACACGTGGGAAGCGCCTCGCGCCAGCAAAGCGGCCGCCTGTTGCGCCACCTCGCCCGTGCCCGTGCCGGTGTCCGTGCAAAGCATCGCAGCTTCGGGCAGATTCGGTGTGAGAAGCGTGACGAACGGCATCAGCACGGCGACGATGTCCAGCGGATCATCGGCCGCCAGCGCATCGCCCTGCCCGCTGGCCAGCACCGGGTCCAGCACCACCGGCAGATCAGGCCGCCGACTGCGCAGTTCGGTGATCACGGCCGCGATGCAGTGCGCATTGGCCAGCGAACCGACGATGCCGATCTTGACTGCCGCGATCGCAATCGAGGCGATCAGTGCATCGGCCTGAACGCGCACCAGTTCCGGTGCGATTGCATGGAGCGCCCGAACCCGATTGTTATCCTGTGCAGTCAGTACGGTGGCCACCGGCAGAGCATGCGCGCCGGCGGCGGCAATTGCCTGAACATCGGCGGCAAGCCCGGCGCCACCGCTGGGATCGAGGCCGGCGAACACCAACACGCAGGCACGCGTTGGCGAAACTGCGTTCCGACCGCTGCCGTTTGCCTCAAATGGCACGGCCTGCCATCGGCGACGACGGCGAGGCCGCGAAGCGTTTCGGAATCCGTCCCGCCAGAAAGGCTGCCCGACCGGCCTCGACTGCGAGGCGCATCGCCCGCGCCATCAGTACCGGATCGCGCGCACCGGCGATCGCCGTATTCATCAACACACCATCGCATCCCAGTTCCATGGCGATTGCCGCATCCGAGGCCGTACCAACCCCTGCATCGACCAGCACCGGCACCGTGGCCTGCTCGATGATCAACGACAGGTTCCACGGATTCAGGATGCCCATGCCGGAGCCGATCAGAGAAGCCAGCGGCATGACCGCGACGCAGCCGATCTCTTCCAGCATCTTCGCCTGGATCGGATCGTCGCTGCAATAGACCATGACGTCAAAGCCATCCTTGACCAGGGTGGCGGCAGCTTTCAGGGTTTCCGGCATGTTCGGGAACAAGGTCTTCTCATCGCCCAGCACTTCGAGCTTCACCAGCTTGTGGCCGTTCAAGAGTTCGCGCGCCAGTTGCAGCGTGTAGACCGCATCCTCGGCGTTGTAGCAGCCGGCGGTGTTGGGCAGGATCGTGAATTCGGACGGCGGCACGGCGTCCAGCAAATTCGGCGCGTTCGGATCCTGGCCGATGTTCACGCGCCGGATGGCCACCGTGATGATGGCGGCGCCGGCGGCAATGGTCGCCTCGCGGGTCTGTTGCAGGTCGCGGTATTTGCCGCTGCCGACCAGCAGGCGCGAGTGATAGGTTTTGCCGGCGATGGTGAGGGGGGTGTCTTGAAGTGAACTAGTCATTTTGTTTGCATTTGTTTTCGTGAGCGGCAGGAAGAGTTGGATGCGCCGGCTGTCGGGTTGGGTGAGGGCCGGCGCTCCGTGGTTCGCATCAACCGCCACCGATGGCGCGCACCACTTCCACCCGGTCATGCGGCTGCAACCTGCGCTGCGGCCACTGCGCCCGCGGCACCACCTGGCGGTTGACCGCCACCGCCAGGCTGTGTTGCGTCAGCGCCAGCGATTCCACCAGCGCCTGCACGTGGGCCTCGCCGGCCAGCACATGCAGCGCGCCGTTGAGTTCGATTTCGATCATCGGGCTCATTGCTTCTGATAGATCTCCGACCCGTTCTTGACGAACTCGATCGATTTCGTCTCCATCCCCTGCTTCAAGGCCGCGATCTCGGTGATGCCCTGTTTGGCCGCATAGTCGCGCACCTCCTGCGTGATCTTCATCGAACAGAAATGCGGGCCGCACATCGAGCAGAAATGCGCCACCTTGGCCGAATCCTTGGGCAAGGTTTCGTCGTGGAATTCCCGCGCCTTGTCCGGATCGAGGCCGATGTTGAACTGGTCTTCCCAGCGGAATTCGAAGCGCGCCTTCGACAGCGCATTGTCGCGAATCTGTGCGCCCGGATGCCCCTTTGCCAGATCGGCCACGTGGGCGGCAATCTTGTAGGTGATGATGCCGTCCTTCACGTCCGCCTTGTTCGGCAGGCCGAGGTGTTCCTTCGGCGTCACGTAGCAGAGCATCGCCGTGCCGTACCAGCCGATGGTGGCGGCACCGATGCCGGAGGTGATGTGGTCGTAGCCAGGGGCAATATCAGTGGTCAACGGTCCGAGCGTGTAGAACGGCGCTTCGAAGCACTGCTCCAGCTGCAGGTCCATGTTTTCCTTGATCAGGTGCAGCGGCACATGGCCCGGCCCCTCGATCATCACCTGCACGTCGTGCTTCCAGGCGACCTGCGTGAGCTCACCCAGCGTCGCCAGCTCACTCAGCTGCGCTTCATCGTTGGCATCGAAGATCGAGCCAGGACGCAAGCCGTCGCCCAGCGAAAATGACACGTCGTAGGCTTTCATGATCTCGCAGATGTCTTCGAAATGCGTGTACAGGAACGATTCTTCATGATGCGCCAGACACCACTTCGCCATGATCGAGCCACCGCGCGAGACGATGCCGGTCAGCCGCTTGGCCGTCATCGGCACATAGCGCAACAGCACGCCGGCGTGGATCGTGAAGTAATCCACGCCTTGCTCCGCCTGCTCGATCAGGGTATCCCGAAAAATTTCCCAGGTCAGGTCTTCGGCCTTGCCGTTGACCTTTTCCAACGCCTGGTAAATCGGCACGGTGCCGATCGGCACCGGCGAATTGCGGATGATCCATTCGCGCGTTTCATGAATGTTCTTGCCGGTCGACAAATCCATGACATTGTCGCCACCCCAGCGGATTGCCCAGGTCATCTTCTCGACTTCCTCGCCGATCGACGAAGTGACAGCCGAGTTGCCAATGTTGGCGTTGATCTTGACCAGGAAGTTGCGGCCGATGATCATCGGCTCGATTTCAGGATGGTTGATGTTGGCCGGAATGATGGCGCGGCCGCGCGCGATTTCGGAGCGTACGAACTCCGGGGTGATCTCGGCAGGAATGGCAGCGCCGAAGGACTGGCCCGGATGCTGGCGGCCCATCAGGTCGGCCCGCTTGTTGCCCATTGGACCGGACGCCTTCAATTGCTCCAGATACTCCTTGCGGCACATGTTCTCGCGGATCGCCACGAACTCCATTTCCGGCGTGACGATGCCGGCGCGGGCATAGTGCATCTGGCTGACGTTCTTGCCGGGCAGCGCGCGACGCGGCTTGCGGTGCAGGTTGAAGCGCATCTCGGCCAGCGCCGGATCGTTCAGGCGCTCGATGCCGTAGGCCGAACTCGGCCCGGCCAGTTCCTCGGTATCGTTGCGCTCCAAGATCCACGGCAGGCGTGGCGTGCCCAGACCGGTGCGGATGTCGATGGTGGCGCCCGGATCGGAATAGGGCCCCGAGGTGTCATACACGTAGATCGGCGGATTCGCTTCGGCACCAAACGATGCGGCCGTGTCGGACTGCATGATGCGGCGCATCGGCACCCGGACGTCGGGACGCGAGCCTTCGATGTAGACCTTGGTGGAATTCGGCAGCGGCGTGATGGCGGCGGCGTCGACCATTGCCGTGTCAGCGCTGAATTTCTCGGAATGGAATGGGGCTTTGGCGTTCATGGTGTTCCTTCGCATGTCGACCCGCTGTGGCGGGCCGGTGTTTGGACTGCGAAGGAATGTCGGCAAGTCGGCGGGAGGGCAACGTGGTGCGGGCCGACTTGAAGCGCTTCCCTTCGCTGGCATTATCCAGATCAGGTTGAAGGGTATTTCTCACCCGTCGATGCATTCGCACATGGTTGACACCCGGAACCGCTTGTCTGCGCCGCATCGCCAGGACCCCTAGCTTTCGCCCGGACTGCAGGCGATTGCACGATTCTACTCTCGAATTCCAGCGTCAGGATCATCCGTCATACGCGGGTCATGGTCACGTGCTGTGATCAACCTGTTCATGACGAGGCAAACTACTGGCGCCGCTCCAGGTCACCGACATGGATTTTGTGGGACTTTTCAAGGTCAATGCCTCGGACTCGCTGCGATTCGCTTTCTTCATTCAGTGTGAGGCGCTGCGTGTTATTTCGCCCGCCGCCAACCATTGACAGGAACCAAAATGAAATCGCCTATCCACCGCAACCCGCTTTACCGGCATCTGATCGCTTCAGCCACCCTCATCGCATCGACCGCACACGGCAAGCCGCCTGATGCCACCGCGACGCTTTTGCCGACCGGCCAGTCCGTGACGCCGTTGCTGTTGGGCGGATCGGAGCAGCAGGCCCTGAATCCAAACTTGAAGGCGTATCCGAATTTCGTTGCCGGGGAAGCCGTGCGCTCGCAGTTGAGCCCCGACGGCACCACCCTGGCGGTGCTGTGCGCCGGCCAGAATTCACTCTACAAGCCAGACGGAAAGATCGATGCGGCAGCCTCGACGCAGTTCATTTTCCTCTACGACGTGGCAGGCGCCAACAAGGCCACGCCGGTACTCAGGCAGGTGCTGGCACAAGTGAACGCGCATGTCGGACTGGTGTTCTCGCCCGATGGCAAGCAGCTGTATGCAACCGGCGGCAAGGATGATGCGGTGTATGTCTATGCCAGGGGCGCCAGTGCCTGGGCGCCCGCCGGCAGCATCGCGCTCGGACACGCCGGCAAGGGCATTGGCCTGAAGGTGCAGCCGAATGCCAGCGGCCTGGCGATCTCCGCCGATGGGAAAACCCTGGTCGTGGCCAACAACTACAACGACTCGATCAGCATCATCGATACCGCGACAAGAAGGGTGCGCTTCGAACACGACCTGCGTCCTTATTTCGCCGGCAACGAGGGTGTCGCCGGCGCAGTGGGTGGCACCTATCCCTTCGGTGTGGCAATCAAGGGCAACGGCCTGGCCTACGTGTCGTCGGACCGTGACCGTGAAGTCATCGCCATCGACATCACGTCGCCGAAAACCGGACGCCTGGTCAAGCGCATCAAGCTCGACGGCAATGCGCTCGGCATGGCGCTCGATGCATCGCAGTCGCGCTTGTTCGTCGCGCAGGACAATGCCGACCAGGTCGCCGTGATCGACACGCTGTCGAACACGGTCCTGGCCAGGATCGACGCACGGGCGCCAGCCTCGGTATTGAACGGCATGGATGACAACGAGGATGCCAAGGACAGGCTCATCGCGCGCGGCCTGGAGGCACTGGAGGGCGAGCGCAGGCCGGCCGACCGCCAGACCGGTGCGGCCACCTTCACGGTCACCGTATCCCCTGACGGCCAGACGCTTTATGCCGTCAATGCCGGCGCCAATGCCATCGCGGTCATTCCCCTGGCCGGACAACATGCCAATTCGGTGGTGGCCCTGATTCCGACTGCCTACGAGCCGCATGACCTCACCTTCAGCGCCGATGGCAGCTGGATGTACATTGTCAACGGCAAGAGTTCCACCGGGCCGAACCCAAAGCATCTGTCGAGCCAGACGGCCGCCATCACGCCAACCGGCACTATGGTTGGCGGCAAAGCCGCCGCTGCCGAAGCGCTGGCATCGAACCAGTACCAGTTCCAGCTCGAACGCGCATCGCTCGTCAGCGCGCCCGTACCCGGCCAGACCGAACTGAAGTCCCTGACCGAGCAAGTCGCAGAAAACAATTTTTACGGCAACAAGGCTTCCCTCAGAGATCAGCTGACGATGCGTTTCCTGCGCCGTCAGATCAAGCATGTGGTCTACATCGTCAAGGAGAATCGCACCTACGACCAGATCCTGGGCGACTTGAACAATGGTGCCAACGGTGACCCGAGCCTGACCCAGTTCGGCAAACTGCTCACGCCCAATCTGCATCGACTGGCCAGCAACTTCGTCACCCTCGACAACTTCATGGATCCGGGCGACGGCTCGATGGATGGCTGGTCCTGGGCGCTGCAGGGACGCGTCACGAACACCGAGACGATCACCCAGCAGATCAATTACGCCGGGGTCGACCGTGGCCTGTCGTACGACTCCGAAGGCACGAATCGGGGCGTCCCGGTCAATTTCGACAGCGTCGCGCTGCGCGACGCTGCCGCCGGACCGGCCGGTACCACCAGCTACAGCACCGCCTCTGCAACCCTGCCCGGCGGCACGGCAAATCTGCTGACCGGCACCGGCAACCACGCCTCTACCGATGCCTCCTTCGGCATCCAGAAAGGCTACATCTTCAACGCGGTATTGGAAGCCGGCGGCACGGTGCGCAACTACGGTTTCCTGGTCAACAACATCGGCAGCATCGGCACCGACGCCGCGCCGGTATCGAATCCCTTCGCCTCCGGCATCGTGCAGGCAGCGCCGCTGGAGCCGTCTCTGGCCCGCCTGACCGACACGTATTTCCGCGGATACGACCAGAGTTATCCGGACCTGTGGCGCTACAACGAATGGAAACGGGAATTCGACCAGTTCGTCGCCAACGGCCAGCTCCCCAACCTGTCTTTGGTCCGCTTCAGCCATGACCACATGGGCAACTTCGGCACCGCGCTGGCCGGCGTCAACACGCCGGAGACACAGCAGGCCGACAACGATCTCGCCGTCGGCCGGCTGGTCGAAGCGATCGCCCACAGCCGCTATGCCGCCGACACCCTGGTCATCATCACCGAAGACGATGTGCAGGATGGCCCGGACCATGTCGATTCGCACCGCGCAACGACGTATGTGGTCGGCCCCTACGTAAAGAAAGGTGCGATCGTCAGCAAGCGGTTCAGCCAGGTGAACGCATTGCGCACCATCGAGGACATCCTCGGCACGCGGCACCTGAACGTCAACACCGCTTATCAGAGGCCGATGACCGACGTGTTCGACGTGCGCTCGTCCAGGGCGTGGAACCATGAAGCCGTGGCCTCGACGGTGCTGGGCTCGACCCGCCTGAAGCTGACCCAGGGCACGACGCCGCTGCGGTTCGCCGACGGGCCGGTCGTCATGCCGCAACATGAAGCCCAGTACTGGACCAAGGTCACAGCCGGCTTCGATTTTTCACAAGCCGATCAGGTGCCTACTGATTTGTTCAACAAGGTGCTGTGGACCGGCTTGATGGGGCAGGCACCCTATCCGGTCATTCGCGGGCCGGTCTCGGTGCGCAAGGACGCTGACGATTGAATGTGGCGGCTGACATATGCGGCCCTGGCCCGGCTCGGCCAGGGCCGACAATTTGTCAGCATTTAGCTTT
>JAYTLK010000145.1:0-7419 GCA_043729515.1 Herminiimonas sp. | reverse complement strand
TGGCCACCAGCACGCCGGCCAGCAGCACGAGCGACCCGGCAACGCGATCGGTGATGCGCGCATAGCGCGGCTGGGTGGCCCACTGACTGGCGCCGCTGGCCAGGATGCCGTAACCCAGCAGGATGAAAAATTCCGGCACGATCGACAGGCTGGCCAACACCAGCATCTGTGGACCGACCGCTGCGGCCGGGTCGACGAACTGCGGCAGGATGGCCACGAACATCAGCAGTGATTTCGGATTCGACATCTGCAGCAGCAGTGCGCTGCGAAAAAGTGCGGATGCGCCGAAAGGGCGTCCGGCCAGGTTCGAGATCGTCAGCGGCGACGGCTTGCCGAAAATTGCCATCAGGCCCAGCCAGACCAGGTAGGCAGCGCCGATCCAGCGGATGGCATCGAACAGTTGATGCGACGCCGCGATCAGGGAGCCGACGCCGGTGGCCGAAAGCGCGAAATACAGCGCATTGGCGCACAGGATGCCGCCGGTGGCGAACAATGACCGGCGCCAGCCATGGACGATGCCGATCGCGACCACCAGCATCACCGCCGGGCCGGGCGAAAGCGACAGCGCCGCTTCGGTTGCGGCGAACAACAGCAGGCTGCCACTGCTCACGCCACGCCGCCATCTCGCGTGCTGGCTTTTGCTTGCGCGTCAGCGGCCGCCGCCGGTGCGCGCAGACCTGCCGGCGCAGTGGCGAAACCGAAGAGGGCGGCCAGTACTGCATCCGGCTGCTCGGCCATCAAGGAGTGCCCGCAGCGCGGCAGCAGTGCCAGTTCATGATGCGTGATTGCATCCCGCAACGCCGCGCTGGCCTTGGGTGGCGCCATCTGATCGTCCTGACCGAGCAGGAACAGGATCGGGCAATGCACGGCTGCAGCAGCCAGCGCGCCGTTCGCATAGGCATCGCAAGCACGGAAGTCGGTCAGGAACACTTTTGCCGGCGTGCCATCTGCCGCCGTGCGACGCGCCACCTGCTGCATCAGCCGCCGGCTGCCGCCAAGCACCGAGAAACCGGGACCCGGGAAGGATGGCTTGTGCGCCATCGTCGAATGCGACCAGTGGTTGACCATGTCGATGGCGGCCTGTTCGTCGTCTTGCGCCGCCGTCAGCAGTGCAGGCGAGACCCGCATCGGCCACGCGGTGCCGACCAATGCGAGACGGCCAACGCGGTGCGGCGCCCGCAGGCTTGCTTCAAGCGCGATCAACGACCCCATGCTGTGGCCGATCAGGATCGCTTCACCAGGCACGCCGGCGGCGTCGAGCAGCGCCAGCAGCCAGTCAGCCTGCGCCTCGACGCTGGCCAGCGCCGGGCCGTCGCTGCGGCCGTGTCCGGGCAGGTCGACTGCCAGCACCGAAAAACCATGATGCGCGAAATAACGGGACTGCAGGCTCCAGACCGAATGATCGTTTTGCGCGCCATGCAGGAACACCACAGTTGGCATGGCTGCCTCGAAGGCGCGCCCACCGGTGTAGCAATAGGCTGCCGCGCCATTCACGCTCACGATCATGTCGTTGCTCCCTTCGGCGCGCGCTGCGATGCTTTCAGGCCACGGCCCAGATCCGCGATCAGGTCGGCCACGTCTTCCAGCCCGATCGACAGGCGCATCGTGCCTTCACCGATGCTGGCGGCAGCCAGTTGTGCGGTCGGCACCCGGAAATGGGTGGTCGACGCAGGATGGATGACCAGCGACTTGGCATCGCCCACATTGGCCAGGTGCGAGAATATTTCCAGCGCCTCGACGAAGCGCATGCCGGCCGACCGGTCGCCCTTGACGGTGAAGGTGAACACCGCACCGCAGCCCTTCGGCAACAGCCTGCGCGCCAGCAGGTGATCCGGATGGTCCGGCAGTTCGGGATAGGACACCGACGCCACCGCCGGATGCGCCACCAGGAATTCGACCACGCGGCGGGTGTTGGCCACGTGACGGTCCATGCGCAGACCAAGGGTTTCGATGCCTTGCAGGATTGCAAACGCATTGTGCGGACTCATGACCGCGCCGAAATCGCGCAGGCCTTCGCGCCGCGCCCGCAAGGAAAACGGCGCCACGCTCGACTCTTCCGCAAACACCATGCCGTGAAAACCGTCGTAGGGCAGGCACAACTCGGCGAAACGTCCGCTGCGATCATGCGCGCCCTGCCAGTCGAACGTGCCGCCATCGACCAGCAGGCCGCCGATCGCCGTGCCATGGCCGCACAAGAATTTCGTGGCCGAGTGAAAGAGCAGGTCGGCGCCATGGTCAAAGGGACGCAGCAGATACGGCGTGGTGAAGGTGCCGTCGACCATGAGGGGCAGATCGTGCGCATGCGCCAGTTCGGCGATGCGCGGTATGTCGAGCACGTCCAGGCCCGGATTGCCGAGCGTTTCGCCGAACAACACCTTGGTTTCGGGCCGGATCGCGGCGCGCCAGGCGTCGAGGTCACGCGGGTCGACGAAGGTGGTGTCGATGCCGAAGCGTTTCAGCGTGTAGGACAGCAGGTTGTGCGAGCCGCCATACAGCGCGCGCGAAGCAACGACATGCGAACCGGCGCCGGCGATCGTCGCCAGGCCCAGGTGCATTGCCGCCTGGCCACTGGCCGTGGCAATCGCGGCCACGCCGCCTTCGAGGGCCGCGATGCGTTCTTCGAGCACGGCATTGGTCGGGTTCGAAATACGGGAATACACATGGCCGGCGCGCTCCATGTTGAACAGCGACGCAGCATGATCCGAATCCTTGAACACGAACGAGGAAGTCAGGTAGATCGGGGTGGCGCGTGCGCCGGTGGCGGGATCCGGCGCGGCGCCGGCATGCAGCGACAGCGTGTCGAAGCCGGGAGTTTTCGGGGCGCTCATGGCGGGCCTTTGATCGATGGCAAGACCGCGATGCTAGCATCCAAAACCTGGTGGAGCGCGTCTGATGCAGTCTTTGCCCGGCCGGTCCCGCGCTGGATTTTTAAGGCGGCTTGCGCTACATTGCAAGATCAAAATAACATAACAAGAAGGCGGCGCGCCATGAAGGTATCCGAAATCCTGAAGGTCAAGGGCAACATACTTTATACGGTGACCCCGGATACGCCGATGCAGCAGGCCGTCAACGTGATGGCCGAGAAAGACATCGGCTCGCTGGTGGTGATGGAGTTCGGCGAGCTGGTCGGCATGCTGACCTTCCGGGAGGTCATGCAGGCGATCAATGCCAATACCGGCACCGTCGGCCCGGACACGGTGCGCAAGCACATGGATGACCATCCGATCACCATCACGCCGGACACGGACATCAACGAAGTGCGCCGCCTCATGCTGGAGCGGCATGCGCGTTACGTGCCGGTGGTCGATGCGCGCACGCTGCTGGGCGTGATGTCGTTCTACGACGTGGCGCGCGCCGTCTTCGAAGCACAGAGTTTCGAAAACAAGATGCTCAAGGCCTATATCCGCGACTGGCCGGCCGAAGGTGACGAATAAGCTGGCTGGTCGACGTTGTCCGCAAGCGGCCCGAGGCCGCAGGAAAATTCCATGCAAATTGCCGTCATTGGCGCTGGTCTGGCCGGTCTGACTTGTGCCCGCGTGTTGCAGGCGCAAGGTCATCGCGTGACCGTGTACGAAAAAAGTCAGGCCGTCAGCGGCCGCATGAGCACGCGGCGCAATGAGCTTGGCGGCTTCGATCATGGTGCCCAGTATTTCACGGCCACCAGCACCGCATTTCGGCAGCAGGTGATGGATTGGAAAAAAACCGGTTGGGTCGCTGCCTGGAATCCGCAACTGGCCGTGCTCGAACACGGCCGCATGAGCGCCCCATCGGCTGCCGCCCGCCGCAAGCAGCGCTGGGTGCCGCAACCGGGCATGCGCTCTCTCGGCGAGCAATTGGCAGACGACCTGGATGTACGGACCGGCCAGCAAGTGCGTTTCATCGAACGCGCCGGCGATGCCTGGCTGCTGGCCGTACGGGCCGACACGGTGCCGATCGACGCCACCGCCGGTCCGTTCGATGCAGTGGTGGTCGCGGTGCCGGCTGACCAGGCGGTTCCACTCCTGGAGACGATCGCGCCGACCTTCTCGCAGCAGGCAGCCGAAGCGCGCCTGGCGCCGTGCTGGTGCCTGATGCTGGCCTTCGCCGACACGCTCGGCTTGCCTTACGATGCGGCCTGGATCAATCAGTCACGCCTGGGCTGGATTGCGCAGGATGCCTCCAAACCGGGGCGGCGGCCGGGCGAACACTGGATTGCCCAGGCTACGGCGGCCTGGAGCACCGAACATCTGGAAGACGACCCCGAGCGCGCGCGTGAAAAACTCCTGAGCGCATTCCACGAAGCCACCGGCAGCCAGGTGCAACCGGTGTTTGCCGCGGTCCATCGCTGGCGCTATTCGCAGGCGCTGGCGCCGTTGCGCGCCGATTGCCTGTGGGATGCGGCGCAAGGCATCGGCGCCTGCGGCGACTGGTTCTCCGCCGGGCTCGATGGCATGGGCCGGATCGAAAATGCCTGGACCAGCGGCAACGCTTTGGCGCGCAATATCGGCTGACGGGGCCATCGGCGTTCAACCGGGCGGTTGTCCGGTGCCCGTCAGACGCTCATCAGGCGCCCGTCAGGCGTTCATCAGGCACCCCGCGCTGGTAAAATGCGGTTCCAGCCCCCAGCAGATGCGCATCCATGTCCGGCAATACCTTCGGCACCTTGTTCACCGTCACCACCTTCGGCGAATCCCACGGCCCGGCGATTGGCTGCGTGATCGACGGTTGCCCGCCCGGGCTGGCCTTGTCGGAAGCCGACATCCAGCCGGAGCTGGACCGGCGCAAGCCTGGCACTTCGCGCCACGTCACCCAGCGGCGCGAGTCCGATACGGTCGAAATTCTGTCCGGCGTGTATGAGGGCAAGACCACCGGCACGCCGATTGCCCTGCTGATCCGCAACGAAGACCAGCGCAGCAAGGATTACGGCAACATCCTCGACACCTTTCGCCCCGGTCATGCCGATTACACCTATTGGCAAAAATACGGCATTCGCGACCCCCGTGGCGGCGGTCGCGCATCGGCCCGCCTCACCGCGCCGGTGGTGGGCGCGGCAGCCATCGCCAAGAAGTGGTTGCAGCAGCAATACGGCACCGTGTTTCGCGGCTGCCTGAGCCAACTTGGGCCGATCGTGATTCCGTTCGAATCCTGGGATCAGGTCGGCGCCAATCCGTTTTTTTCCGCAAACGCGCGCTTGTTGCCGCAGTTGGAAGCCTACATGGACCAGTTGCGCCAGGACGGCGACTCCTGTGGTGCCCGGATCGACGTCGTTGCGCAGAATGTTCCGGTCGGCCTCGGTGAGCCGATCTACGACAAGCTCGATGCCGAAATCGCCTTTGCAATGATGGGCATCAACGCCGTCAAGGGCGTGGAGATCGGCGCCGGGTTCGGCGCGATCATCCAGAAGGGCAGCGAACACGGCGATGAGCTGACGCCGGGCGGATTTGCCAGCAATCATTCCGGTGGCGTACTTGGCGGAATTTCGACTGGCCAGGACGTCACGGTGTCGATTGCAATCAAACCCACTTCCAGCATCCGCACCCCGCGCCGCTCGATCGATCGCAGCGGTACGCCGGTATCGGTTGAAACCTTCGGGCGGCACGACCCCTGCGTGGGCATCCGTGCCACGCCGATCGCCGAGGCGATGCTGGCCCTGGTGCTGATGGATCACGCATTGCGGCACCGGGCACAATGTGGCGACGTACGGGCGTCCCATGCGCCGATTCCCGGTGCTGTCGCCGGCAGCTAGCCTGGCGACACGCGCGGGCGGTCAGGCTTTCCATGTTCTGCAGGAGTGCCGGTGCGGCAGCTTCATGACGTCGGACTGATTTTTCCTTCCACTGCGTTTTTTCCGGCAATTTCCAGTCTCCCCACCTTTTTTCTGACAAGCAGCCGTCTTCGTGTCCAATAAAACCTGGCCCGAACAAGCCTTCAATTTCGGCTTTTTCTTTTTCGCCTATTACGGCTTCATCGGCATCTTCTCGCCCTACGCCAGCCTGTATTTTGCCGAGCGGGGCATGACCGGACCGCAGATCGGCGTGCTGATGTCGCTCATGCAGGTCATGCGGATCTTCGGGCCGAATTTGTGGGGCTGGGTTGCCGACCGCACCCGGCAGCGGGTCGGGGTGCTGCGCATTACGGCGCTGGCAGCGACCCTGATGTTCGTCGGCATGTTCTTCAGCCAGACCTTCATCCAGTTCTTCATCGTCATGGTGGCCATCAACACGTTCACCAGTGCCCAGGGGCCGTTGTCGGAGGCGTTGATGCTGTCGGCAATGCGCGGCGATCTGACGCATTACGGCCGGCTGCGCCTGTGGGGCTCGATCGGCTTCATCGCCGCCGTCACCGTCGGCGGGGAATTGCTTGACTGGCGCGGCATCGAACTGGTGCCGTGGATGTCATGGGTGATGCTGGGCATGGTGCTGGCGGCAAGCCTGCGCCTGCGCGAGGGGCAGGTGACCGAACCGGCGCGTGCGATGCCATCGGTGCTGTCGATCCTGCGCCAGCCGGAGGTGCTGGCCTTCTTCGCTTCAAGCTTCCTGATGATCGCCGCGCATGCCTCGCTGTATGTCTATCTGTCGCTCTATCTGGCACAGATTGGCTACAGCAAGACCGTGATCGGCCTGCTCTGGTCGCTCGGCGTGGTGGCGGAAATCTTCTTCTTTTATTACCAGGCGCCGCTGTTTCGGCGCTTCGGCACCCGAGCACTGCTGCTGGCGAGCCTGCTGGTTTCGGTGGCCCGTTTCCTGGTCATCGGTCTCGCGGCGCGCTCCGTGCCGTGGATGTTGCTGGCGCAGCTGCTGCATGCCGCCACCTTCGGCACCCATCATTCGGCGTCGGTGATGCGCATGCAGCGCTGGTTTGCCGGGCCGCTGCAAGCGAGCGGTCAGGCGCTCTACATCAGCATTTCCTATGGCCTGGGCGGCACGCTGGGCGGCTTGCTGATGAGTCTGTGCTGGGATCGTTTCGGGCCGGCGTCGGTGTTCCTGCTGGCATCTCTGCTGTCGCTGGCAGGGCTGGTCGCAGCAGTGCTGTCGTTTCGCTGGCAGCCGCTGCAACGGGCGGGGGATTGAGGTTTCAAGCCGCCGTCGAGCCGGTTTTGCCACGCACAACTATGGCATAATTATGTGTTGTACTTACGGAATCGTGCACCCGTGCACGACTTGGCATCATGCTTAAAACGCTCTACGACAAGTTGTGGGACTCGCATGCGGTCCATGCCGAAGAAGACGGCACCACGATCCTCTACATCGATCGCCATCTGGTGCACGAAGTTACCAGCCCGCAGGCGTTCGATGGCTTGAAGCTGGCCGGACGCTTGCCATGGCGTATCGGCGCCAACCTGGCGGTAGCCGACCACAACGTGCCGACCACCGACCGCGTCGACGGCATTGCCGATCCGGTCTCACGACTGCAGGTTGAAACGCTCGACGCCAATACCCG
>JAYTLK010000144.1:0-17291 GCA_043729515.1 Herminiimonas sp. | reverse complement strand
CCGACTGCTGCATTGCCGATGGTGAAGAAGCCCTGGCGGACGTCGACCACGCTGTTCTGGCCGACGCCGGAACTGGTCGAGGTCGAGGTCATGATGCCGATCGTGCTGCCGATGTCGAACCCGTTCTGGGTCGTCTTGGCGCTGACGATCAGGCCGCTTGGCAGCAGGCCATTGCCGATCGTGGTCTTGCTGCCGTCGCCGCCGCAACCGAGGCCCTTGTCGGCCAGCGCGATGCCGCCCACTTGCGAGCCGCTGCAGGAAACCTGCGTGTAATACGCGTTGACGATGCCGCCGACGGACACGGTCCAGTCGCCGGCCTTGATATCGACGGCGTGTGCAGCAGTGCTCCCCATCAAAGCAATGCTGGATGCCAGGATAAGCTTGTTCATCTGTATCTCCTTTTTTGTATTAGTTGTCGCGCCAACGCTAGTGATGGCCGTGGGCGTTTCGCAAAATACATGCCGGTTCGGCCAGGATCGGTCACGGCCCGATCAAATTCGCCTGAGAACACCTGACGTGAAAAGCTTGTGCGATCTTTCCGACAAGGCCCTTCTGGTTGTCCTACAGAGGGAAAATCGACAACGTGCAGGATCGTTTCGACCGCCGCCCGGGTTTGCAGGAAGCGGTGGCCTGCATCGAGGTCGCCGCGAACCCAAGGCGCGCAGTCCGTTGCCCCACCGGTAAAAACGTTGGCAAAACCTTAACGCGCTTGTGAACATACGGATCACTGTGCACCGTCGGGTGCGCTTTTTTTGAACAACTGGCAGCCAAGCGCAGATCGCACGCATCCTTGCACTTGCGCTGGATGAACAGCCACGCGAAAGCTGCAGAAGACTGTGGCCAGACGCCGAGACGCTGAACAAAATGCGTGGGGCGGTCGTAAGTCTGGGACGCAACCCGCAGAAGTTGAGAAAGAGCAACATGCGAACCCGGGGCTACCCACAATTGTCAAAACTTGGCGAACTTGATCAGGGTCAAGGATTTACGGAATTGCATCTTCCACAATCGCCAATCGATTCAGGAAGCAGCAACTAATGCCATACGGCATTGTTTGATAGACGCTGCTGCACTGGAAACTGCCCATTTCGAGGCTTAATCTTTTATGGAATGTTGTGGGAGCAGCGCGTTAGAATTGCGCCGCTTCAGACATACACTAAAAATTCAAAGAACGAAGGAGACAAGAATGGCAAGTTCGACCGTATTACCGGGGCAGTCTGCAAGCGCTCCACCACCGTCCAATCGATGGTTGCAATTGGTCTTCGGCATTATCTGCATGGCGATGATCGCCAACCTGCAATATGGCTGGACACTGTTCGTCAATCCGATCGCCGATAAATATGGATGGAGCCGGGCGGCCATTCAAGTTGCCTTCACGATTTTCGTGCTGACCGAAACATGGCTGGTGCCGATCGAAGGCTATCTGGTCGATCGTTTCGGCCCGAGCCCGGTGGTCATGGGCGGCGGTATCTTGTGCGGGCTGGGCTGGGTCATGAACTCGTATGCCGATTCATTGACCTTCCTGTATTTTGCCGCAGCGGTCAGTGGCGTTGGCGCTGGCGCTGTCTACGGTACCTGCGTCGGTAATGCGTTGAAGTGGTTTCCGGATCGCCGGGGTCTGGCCGCGGGCCTGACCGCCGCCGGTTTCGGTGCCGGTTCCGCGCTGACGATCATCCCGATCTCGGCCATGATCAAGTCGGACGGCTACCAGGCGGCATTCCTGTATTTCGGCATCATCCAGGGCGTTGTCGTGTTCCTGATCTCGTTCTTCCTCAAGCGTGCTCCGGCGACGATGACCAGGAGCAGCGGCGCAGCGATCAAGGCGAATGTGCAGCAGACCGCACGCGATTACAAACCGAGCGAAATCGTGCGCAAGCCCGTGTTCTGGGTCATGTACGCGATGTTCGTGATGGTCGCCGCAGGTGGCTTGATGGCGACCGCACAACTTGGGCCGATTGCCAAGGACTTCAAGATCGGTGACGTTCCGGTCAACATCATGGGCCTGGTGCTGCCGGCGCTGACCTTTGCGCTGGCCATTGATCGCGTGCTCAACGGCTTGACGCGTCCGTTCTTCGGTTGGGTATCGGATCAGATCGGCCGCGAAAAAACCATGTTGATCGCCTTCTCGCTGGAAGCCGTCGGTATTCTCGCGCTGTATCAGTTCGGGCAGCAACCGGTGGCCTTCGTGATTCTGACCGGCCTCGTGTTCTTCGCCTGGGGCGAGATCTACAGCTTGTTCCCGTCGACCTGTGCCGATACCTTCGGCTCGAAATATGCCGCCGCCAACGCCGGCCTGCTGTATACCGCCAAGGGCACGGCCTCGCTGCTGGTGCCATTGTCGAGCGTGTTGACAACGGCAACCGGCAGCTGGCATGCAGTGTTCATCGTCGGCAGTATTCTCAATGCGGTGGCGGCCTTCATGGCCTGGTTCGTGTTACGGCCGATGCGTGCCAAGCAGATGAGCGAATCAGGAAGCGACGACCATTTGCAAGCGCCGATCGGTGCCCGGCCGGGGAGCAGTCCGGCGCGCTGAAGTCCCTGGCGCACGGCTTGAGAAGCGAAGCGGCAGCTTCGCTTTTTTTTCGTCTGCTTCTCTGGCATGCGCATTGCTGTTGCAAGCGACGACGGATCGTATCAACAGCAATCATTTATTTGTGCGTCGCAATATTTTTTGCGCTTTTTTGCGTATTTCCTGAAATAATGCAGTATTGGCCATCCTGGCCCGACAAGTTGTCGGTCTAGTTGTGACGCAACATTTTTACAATCAAAGGTTTTTCCATGATCCAGTCCTGGGCGCGCTTCCATCACGACGACATGGTCCGCTTTGGCGTCGTCGATGGCGATATCATTCGCGTCTACGCGGGCGACATGTTTGCTTCGCCAAAACCGACCAACATCAGCGTGCGTTTGTCAGAGATAACGCTGCTGGCGCCAACCGTGCCGAGCAAAGTGGTCGCGATGTGGAACAACTTCCGGGCGCTTGGTCAAAAGTTGAACCTTGCCGTTCCACCCGAGCCGCTGTATTTTCTGAAGACGCCGAATTCGTATTTGAATCCAGGCGAAATCATTCGCAAGCCTTCCTGTGAGGGCAAGATCGTCTTCGAAGGCGAGCTTGGCATCGTCATCGGACGCATCGCCAAGGAAGTCAGCGAGGATCAGGCGATGGCGCACGTGTTCGGCTTCACCTGCGCCAACGATGTGACGCATGCAGAAATCCTGAATCGGGATCCGTCGTTTGCGCAATGGGTCCGGGCCAAGGGTTTCGACACGTTCTGCCCGCTCGGCCCGGTGATCACCACCGGGCTCGATCCCGCCACACTGGTGGTCAAGACCACACTCAACGGCGACCTGCGTCAGGATTTTCCGATCTCGGACATGCTCTTTTCGGTGCCGCAACTGGTCAGCCGGTTATCGGCCGACATGACGCTCCTGCCTGGCGACGTGATCCTGTGCGGTACCTCGATCGGCGTCGGCTCGATGAAGCCCGGCAGTGACGTGCAGGTCGAGATCGCCGGGATCGGCATTCTGCGCAATCGCTTCGAATAGCAACATCACGCTGCCTGCATGACGCCGCGGCAGGGTGGCACACGGTTTCACAACTTGGCAGGATTCAAATGAAAATAGCAATCATCGGCGCAGGCGCCATCGGCGGGCTGGTCGGCGTCAAGCTGGCATTGGCCGGAGAGGACGTCACATTCATGGTGCGCGGCGCGAATCTGGCAGCAATCCAGTCCAACGGCATGAAGCTGCAACAGCACGATGGCACCGAACTGGTTGCCCGCAATGTCCGTGCGACCAACAACTACGATGAAGCCGGACCACAGGATGTCGTCATCCTGGCATTGAAGGCGCAGCAGGTCGAAGCCGTCATCGCCGACCTGCCGAAACTGTTTGGTGAACAAACGACAGTGATCACGATGCAGAACGGAATTCCATTCTGGTATTTCCAGAAGCATGGTGGCGAACATGATGGTCGTGGCGTGACCAGTGTCGATCCGACCGGGTTGCTGTCGGCCGGCATTCCTGCCGAGCGCGTCATCGGCTGCGTGGTCTATCCGGCCTCCGAACTGATCGCGCCGGGTGTCGTGCGCCACATCGAAGGTGACCGTTTTCCGCTGGGCGAACTTGACGGCAGCGTCAGCGAACGGGTGCAGGCGCTGTCGGCGATGTTCGCCAATGCCGGCTTCAAGGCGCCGGTGCTGGAAGAAATCCGCAGCGAAATCTGGTTGAAGTTATGGGGCAACCTGACCTTCAATCCGATCAGCGCTCTGGCGCATTCCACGCTGGTCGACATTTGTCAGTTTCCGCTCACGCGCGAACTGGCCACTGCCATGATGACGGAAGCGCAGACGGTGGCAGGAAAGCTCGGCGTGACGTTCCGCGTGCCGCTGGAAAAACGCATCGCCGGCGCCGAAAAAGTTGGCAAGCACAAGACATCGATGCTGCAGGATATCGAAGCCGGCCGTGGTCCGGAAATCGATGCCCTGGTTGGCTCGGTGATCGAACTGGGCCGCCTGACCGATACGCCGACGCCGCACATTGATACCGTCTATGCACTGGTCAAGCTGCTGGCAAAAACAATGGACGAGGAAAGCGGCAAGGTCAAGCTGCAGAAGGCTGCCTGATCGGCAGGAGCGGGCAGTGGTGACACGGCCCGCCCGCGTGTTTCAAGATTTCAGTGCTGGCGCTGCTCGATGTCGTCGAGACTTTCGCGCCCACGCATGGTAAGAATGAAGCCGCCCTCGGGCCGAACCGTGACATGGCCTTTCTTGCCAAGGAAAGTGCGGACCTCGGGTGTCAATGGGGCCATCGGATCGGCAATCAGCGCACGCAAGCCATCGATGCACTGCCGGATGAACAGCGTCTGCGCGCCCTTGTCGGTCAGCAGCAGCATGCCATCCTTCCGGTAACTCACGTATTTCAGCCCGGCCAGCCGCTTTGCGTTGCGCGCCACGCAGGCACTTGGGCGCGCGCCCAGGTTGCCGGCAGCAACCTGGGCCAGCGCGTCGTATTCGTCGTTGCTCAGTGCATCCTGCATCAGCTGGCCTTGAATTTTCGCATCAGGGCGTCGAGCAGCGTGCCGGACGGAGGCTGGGTGCCAGCGGCGCCAGCATCAGCCTGCGCCTCGTCTTCGGCGAATTCCTCGGCCAGGTTCTTCCAGCCGCGGCTGGCCGCAAATGCGTTGAAGCCTTCGGGTGCCTCAAGTACGATCAGCTTGTCGTCCTGCAGGCCAAGGTCGCCATGGCCGAAATCCGGTCCGACGTAGCCGAGCTGGTGCAAGCGTTTCATGATCTGGCCGATCAGGACCGCATCGTCATGGAGCTGGTCGCCGTCCGTGGACATGGCCATGTGGACATAGACATCGATGATGCCGTAGCCTTCATCGAAAATTTTTATCGAGGCAATGTCGCGGGCGTTGCCGCTGCTGTCGCGCACCGTGAAGGGCCCGCAGAGTTCGATATCGGTGTCGTTTTGCATGTTTTACAGGGTACACCAAAGCGCCGCGCGGACTCGCGCGTTAGTACGCAGATTGCCTGCCGGCAGGCGAAAAACAACGCCGGCAGGACCGGCGTTCTGGCGCACATGCGATACCCGACGGCGGCGGTGGCGCTTACATGCCCCACGTGTAACCGGCGTCGTCCTGCGCGGCCGTTCGTGCGGCCAGTGTTTCGCGCAGGTTCACGCCCAAAATGACGGACAGCACCGACAACAGCGGTGAAGTCGTGTTGGCAGGCCGGGTGCTGCGGACAAACAATTGATTGGTGGCGGTAGTCATCAGAAACTCCTAAGGGTTGAATATCACTGGTGAAGCGATGGTAGGCAGCACCAGAACACCCGTCCAATTTCAAGTTCCCATATTCACCATCACAGAAAAATATATCTTCAAGGAAACTGTCCAAAATACATGATGCAGGTTGCCAAATAGCATTCTCTGGCGGCGCCTAGATCTTCCCCTGGTGCTTCAGGCGACTGAGAGTTTCCGCCGACAGGTTCAAATACGACGCGAGTTCTTTCTTGGGAATGCGGTCGCACAACTCCGGATGCTTGCGCAGAAACCGGTGCACGCGCCCTGGGGCGTCGAGCAAGTGCAGGGTGATGGTGTGCGCCATGATTTCACTCATCAGGCGCATGACCTCATATTCGAAATCGCTTTTCAAGGTCGGATACCGGTCCATGAACGATATCCAGTGCGGCAGCGGCAACTTTGCCACCCTGGCCTTCGTCACACACATGACGCTGTAAGGCGTGGGCGTTTTCAGACGCCAGGCGGCGTAGCTGGTTTCCATGTCATTCGAATCAGCGAAGCGCAGGATCATTTCTTTTGCATCCGGCGTGGTGACTACCCGTTTCAATATGCCATCGACAATGAAATATTGCTCCATGTCGTGCACGCCCTGATGCAAGAGGTAATCACCTTTCTGACAGTCAACGATCGTCAGCAGCGGTTCAAGCTCGGCAATGGCGTCATTGCCCAGTGCCTTCAAGGCAGTGTTTTGCCGGAGCTGCACACGGATGATGTTACGTTCGGGATGGGTAAACAGGGTGGACAAAATAACCTTATGATCTTGGTACCAGCTGAATATCATGCGGCGAAACTTGACCACGGTCAATGAGCCCGAATGTCGTGCCTCGATAAGATGCCGACTAGTCAATTGCAGCGGCTCTTAGTGTCACGGGCCGTTACACCAGCGTGGAAATTCACGCGATCAACATCATCCGTTGATACCGCCTGCCTCTGGACCGACCAGCTAGATCCGGAGTTGCTGTCGGGCGCAGCGCAAGGGTGGTTGTATCGGTTCTATCGAATTCACAGGAGACGACATGTCCTCAGTATTGACCAAAAACGAAAAAGATGAAACCGCTCTGCTCAAGGAGCAAATGCCAGACGCGGCTTCCACACAGCCGGCGATCATGACCGATGGTTTCCATCTTGTCATCGACGCACTGAAGGCCAACGACATCAATACGATCTTCGGCCTGGTCGGCATTCCCATCACCGACCTGGCGCGTCTGGCGCAAGCCGAAGGATTGCGTTTCATCGGCTTCCGCCATGAGCAGCATGCGGGCAATGCAGCGGCCATCGCTGGTTACATGACGCAAAAACCCGGCATTTGCCTGACCGTGTCGGCGCCAGGATTCCTGAACGGCCTGACCGCACTGGCCAATGCCACCACCAATTGCTTCCCGATGATCCTGATCTCGGGTTCGAGCGAGCGGGAAATCGTCGACCTGCAACAGGGCGATTATGAAGAGATGGACCAGCTGAATGCGGCCAGGCCGTATGCCAAGGCGTCGTTTCGGATCAACAAAGCCGAAGACATCGGCATCGGCATCGCCCGGGCAATTCGCGCGGCCGTGTCGGGCCGTCCCGGCGGCGTGTATCTCGACTTGCCGGCGCAACTGCTGAGCCAGTCGCTCGACGCCGAGCATGGCAGGAAATCGCTGGTGCGGGTGGTGGATGCGGTGCCGCGCCAGATCCCGGCCCCGGAATCGATTCAGCGCGCCCTCGACCTGCTCAAGGGTGCGAAAAAGCCGCTGATCCTGCTGGGCAAGGGTGCAGCCTATGCCCAGGCCGACGCCGACATTCGCGCCTTCGTCGAAACCACCGGTATTCCCTATCTGCCGATGTCGATGGCCAAGGGCCTGCTGCCGGACAACCACGCACAATCCGCTTCCGCCGCTCGCTCGTTCGTGCTGGCCGAAGCCGATGTGGTGGTGCTGATCGGCGCCCGTCTGAACTGGCTGCTCTCGCACGGAAAAGGCAAGACCTGGGGCAAGCCGAAGCAGTTCATCCAGATCGACATTTCGCCGACCGAAATCGACAGCAACGTGGCGATTGCCGCACCGGTCATCGGTGACATCGGTTCCTGCGTCGCCGCACTGCTGGCCGGCGTGAAATCGGGTTTCACCAAACCGGGCGAAGAGTGGACCGGCGCCATCAACGAGCGCAAGCAAAAGAACCTGACCAAGATGGCCGAGACGTTGGACAAAAATCCGACGCCGATGAATTTTCATAGCTGCCTGAAAGCCATGCGTGATGTGTTGAAGACGCGTCCGGACATCAACATCGTCAACGAAGGCGCCAACACGCTTGACTACGCCCGCAGCATCATCGACATGTACCAGCCGCGCAAGCGTTTCGACTCCGGCACCTGGGGCATCATGGGCATCGGCATGGGATATGCCATTGGCGCAGCCGTCACCAGCGGCCTGCCTGTGGTGGCCATCGAAGGCGACAGCGCCTTCGGTTTCTCGGGCATGGAACTGGAAACGATCTGCCGCTACAACCTGCCGGTGACGACCGTCGTCTTCAACAACAACGGCGTCTATCGTGGCACCGACGTCAATCCAACCGGCGGCCCGGATGTCGCACCGACCGTGTTCGTGAAAAATGCGCGCTACGACAAGATGATCGAAGCCTTCGGCGGCATCGGCTATCACGTCACCACGCCGGAAGAAATGACCAGGGCGCTGACGGAGGCGATCGCAGCCGGCAAGCCAGCCCTGATCAATGCCGTCATCGATGAATCGGCCGGCACCGAAAGCGGCCGGTTGACGAACCTGAATCCGCAAAGCAGCGCGAGCAAGAAGTAATGCGGTCGGCCTGGCCGCGGTGGCCGGGCAAGGCCCTCGATTTGACGCGGCGATTCAGGCCGAAAGCAGTCGTCAGGTCACCCGACTTTGTGTATGAAAAAACAGTTGAAAGGGAATTGACATCATGAGCAAACCACTCGAAGGCATCAAGATCATCGACTTCACCCACGTCCAGGCGGGTCCGGCCTGCACCCAGATGCTGGCCTGGTTCGGCGCCGACGTCATCAAGGTCGAGCGCCCTGGTTCCGGCGACGTGACCCGTACCCAGTTGCAGGACATCCCGAATGTCGATGCGCTGTATTTCACGATGTTGAACAGCAACAAGCGCTCGCTGACGCTGGATACCAAGAAGGCAATGGGCAAGGAAGTTCTCGAAAAGCTGATCCGCGAATCGGACGTCATGGTCGAGAACTTCGGCCCCGGCGCGTTGGACCGCATGGGTTTTACGTGGGCCCGCATCCAGGAACTGAACCCGAAGATGATCCTGGCTTCGGTCAAGGGTTTCTCGGATGGTCATCATTATGAAGACCTGAAGGTCTATGAGAACGTCGCGCAGTGCGCCGGCGGCGCCGCCTCGACCACCGGCTGGTGGAAGGGCGACAACGCAGTGCCGACCATTTCGGCCGCGGCACTGGGTGACACCAACACCGGCATGCACCTGGCCATCGGCATCCTGACGGCCATCATCGGCCGGCAGCAGTCCGGCAAGGGCCAGAAGGTCGCCGTATCGATGCAGGACAGCGTCATCAACCTGTGCCGCGTCAAGCTGCGCGATCAGCAGCGTCTGGACCGCCAGGGCTATCTGGAAGAGTATCCGCAGTACCCGCATGAGATGGACGCCTTCAAGGACAAGGTCGTGCCACGCGGTGGCAATGCCGGCGGTGGCGGCCAGCCGGGCTGGATCCTGAAATGCAAGGGCTGGGAGACCGACCCGAACGCTTACATCTATTTCACGGTGCAGGGCCACGCCTGGGGTCCGATTGCCGACGCCATCGGCAAGCCGGAGTGGAAGAATGATCCGCTGTACATGACGGCCAAGGCACGCCAGCCGCACATCAACGAAATCTTCGCCACCATCGAAGACTGGTTGAAGGACAAGACCAAGTTCGAGGCCGTGGATGTGCTGCGCAAGTTCGACATCCCTTGTTCGCCGGTGCTGACGATGAAGGAAATTTTGGAAGACGAGTCCCTGCGTGCCAGCGGCACCATCACCGAAGTCAAGCACAAGACCCGTGGCACCTATTTCACGGTCGGCAGCCCGATCAAGTTCTCGGACATGAAGCCGGAAATCACCGGCTCCCCGCTGCTGGGCGAGCACTCGGATGAAGTCCTGGGTGAACTCGGCTACAGCAAGGAGCAGATCGCGGAAATGCATGCCAAAGAGGTAATCTGACGACGGCGGTGTCCCTGCCCGAGGTTGACAAAGACGGCGCTCACATGAGTGCCGTTTTTTTTTACGACGTCATTGGGCTGGCGCTGGCAAAATCACCGATGATTGCTCACGATGCAGAGGGAGGTCAGGGCATCATTTTCCGCCTCTTTGGCGTACTGGGGCCGCGCCAATAACCTAGCCAGATCCTGCATCTGCGGTGGCAGCGCAAGCAGGGCGGCCTGCAACTCCTGGCAATATCGAGAGCTTCTACGCCGTGTCCGCGGTACATTGTTCGAAAATTTCCCGGATAGAAACATCATGATCGAACAGGAATCAGATGGAACAAGACTGATCGTCGACTCTGCAGTTCGCCACTTCGTCGACATCAGCAGCAACACGGATCGGCTTCATCTCGCACGCGCGATGCTCATCGCGGCAACGGAAATGACGGCCGGTGTGCAAGTCGAGTCTTACGATGTACTGCAACGTGATGGGGGCCTTGTCCTGCGAAGGAAACTGGCGTTGGCATCCATGGAATCCGGGCAGGTAATCGAGACGCTCTACACACCGGACTCTTCGCCGCAACGACTGCTCGACCAGTTCGGCCGCGTGTTTTCCGACCCCCCGGGCCTGTTCCATACGACGGCGATGGCGGACTCCGTAGAGACATGGACGGCCGTATCGTTGGAAGACCATTCAATGACCATCGTGAGCATGGTGACGCCGTTTCGCCTGACTGCTTGCCAGATGCAACTGGTCTCCGGAAGCTTGCTGATTTATAAAAATTTTTTGAATCTGATCGATTACAGCGAGCGCGATTCGCTCACCGGGCTTCTCAACCGGAAAACATTCGACAAATACTTGCATGAAGTCCAGAACTCACTGGTTGCGGAACTGCATTTTGCGGGGGATCTGCGCAGCAAAGTGATTGAATGCGGACAAGCTGCCCTGGCGATACTCGATATTGATCACTTCAAGAAAGTCAATGACACATACGGCCACTTGTTCGGCGATGAGGTCCTGATCATGATCGCCAACCGCATGAAACAGGCGTTTCGCAGCAACGACCGGTTGTTTCGATTCGGCGGCGAAGAGTTCGTGATCGTCCTGAAAAACATCAGCCTGGATCAGGCCGGTGCGGTCCTGGACCGATTTCGCGCAGATATAGAAAAAGAGCCGTTTTCGCATATCGGAAAAATATCGGTATCCATCGGATTCACGGAATTGAACAATGCGCAGCCGGCGGCAGCCTTGTTGGGACATGCGGATGAAGCGCTTTACTTCAGCAAGGACCACGGCCGCAACCAGGTGCATTGCTACGAGGATCTGATCGCGGCAGGGAAACTCACCTCTCATGTGGATAGCGGGGAGATCGAACTTTTTTGATTGTCGATGGGTTGGCGTCGGGCTTCGAAATCGACTGCGGCGCATGGTCGATCTCGTGCGCCGACTGCCAGACTGCGCGCTGCAATGGAAGGCAACTGCCGCAAGTTCCCGCTTCCAGGTGTAGGTAACCCCCTACTACCAGCGGTTATCCTGGAAATGCAATAATCATCGTCGAGGCTGGCGCGAAGACGTCGGCCCATCCTACCCAAAGAGGAGACGACATGAAGGTCATCCATATTGCAGGCAGTGCGCACGCACATGCACATGCACATGAAGAAACACCCGGCGAAGTTCGGAAGCTCGACATTGCACTGACCCGGCGCAGTTTTCTGAAAGGCTCGGCGATCCTGACCGGCACCATTGCCGCCAGCAGCGTGCTGTTCGCACTGGCGCCGAGCCCGGTATGGGCCGTCGCCTTGACCACGCTGACCCAGGACGAGGGAAGCGCCCTGCTGCAAATGGGCAGGGTGCTGTATCCCCATCAAAAATTGCCGGACGCAGTCTATGCGCTGCTGGTCAAGGATCTCGACGCCGCAGCCGCCGCGGATCCGGCGCTGGCGGCGCAGTTGCGCGCTGGCGTAGGTGAAATCAACCGCGCCGCCGGTGGCAAATTCATCGCCGCCGATGAGGCAACACGGCTGAAGATCGTGACCGCAATCGAAGCCTCGCCGTTTTTCCAGACCGTGCGCGCGAAATGCGTGACTTCGCTCTACGACAACGACATGGCATTCGCCGCCTTCGGCTATCCAGGATCGTCGTGGGACAAGGGAGGCTACATCACCCGTGGTTTCCAGGACCTGACATGGCTTCCCGCACCGTCCGAGGAGGCCAGTCCGCGCCTCGATCTGGATTGAGCAGGACCAGTCGGAAATCCACACCACACGATCACGGAGACAGCCATGGCGAAATTTGAACACAACGACGACGCGGTCGTCGTCATCATCGGATCTGGAGCAGGCGGCGGCACCTTGGCCAACGAGCTATGCCAGAAGGGAATCAAGGTCGTGGTGCTGGAAGCCGGCGCGCTGCAATCCTCGAAGACCTTCATCAACGATGAATGGAAATCGTTTGCCCAGCTGGCATGGCTGGACAAGCGCACGACTTCGGGCAACTGGAGAATCGCCAAGGATTTTCCGAATCTGCCGACCTGGATCTGCAAGACGGTGGGCGGCACCACGACCCACTGGGCCGGCGCCTCCCTGCGGCTGCAGGCGCATGAATTCAAGGTACGCACCCACTACGGTGCGCTGGAGGGCGCGAACCTGCTCGACTGGCCGGTCACGCTGAAGGAACTGGAGCCGTACTACGCCCGGGCAGAAGACAAGATGGGCGTGACCAGGACGAATGGTATCGCCGGTCTGCCAGGCAACAACAACTTCAAGGTGCTGTACGCCGGCGCCACCAAGCTCGGCTACAAGGACTGCAGCACCGGCAACATGGCCATCAACAGTCAGCAGCGAGACGGGCGCGGCGGCTGCATGCAGATCGGCTTCTGTTTTCAGGGCTGCAAGTCGGGTGCGAAATGGTCCACGCTGTACACCGAGATTCCGAAAGCCGAAGCCACCGGCAACCTCGACCTGCGGCCTGAATCCCATGTCTCGCGCATCGAGCATGATGCGAAGGGCAAGGTTACCGGCGTCGTTTATTTCGACAAGAACGGCACCGAGCAACGCCAGAAGGCGCGCATCGTTTCGGTGGCGGGAAATTCGATCGAGACGCCGCGCCTGTTGCTGCTGTCGGCCTCGCCGATGTTTCCCAACGGCCTGGCCAACTCGTCCGGCCAGGTCGGGCGCAACTACATGCGTCACCTGACCGGAACGGTCTACGGCGCCTTCAAGGACCCGGTGCACATGTACCGCGGAACCACGATGGCCGGCGTGATCCGGGACGAGGCGCGCAACGATCCCAAGCGTGGCTTCGTCGGTGGGTATGAAATGGAAACGCTGTCCCTGGGCTTGCCGTTCATGGCGGCGTTTTTGAACCCCGGTGGCTGGGGCAAGGATTTTGCCTGGTACATGGAAAACTACACCCACCTGGCCGGCATGTGGATCGTCGGCGAAGACATGCCGCGCGAAACGAATCGCGTCACGCTCAATACCGATGTCAGGGACCGCTGGGGCCTGCCGGTGCCACATGTGCATTACGATGATCATCGCAATGACCTGGCCATGCGCGAGCATGCATTCACGCAAGGCGAACGCGTGTACGAGGCCGCCGGGTCGATCAAGGCATTCCGCACGCCGCCCTATCCCTCGACCCACAACATGGGCACCTGCAGGATGGGTGACAAGGCCAGCAACAGCGTCTGCAACCGGTGGGGCCAGACCCATGACATCAGCAACCTTTTCATTTCCGACGGCAGTCAGTTCACCAGCGGCGGTGCGGAAAATCCAACGCTGACCATCGTCACGCTGGCGATTCGCCAAGCCGATTACATTCGCCAGCAGATGGTCCAGAAAATGATTTGAGTGCTGGCCCCCACGGATTTGCGGGCGGGCCAGAAGGTGAAGATCAAAAGGAGTCGTCGATGTGCGAATTTTTTGTCGGAGCCGATCCGATCCTGTACGAATCGCGTTCCCGTACCGTGCGGATCCACGGTGTGGTGACCAGCATCCGCCTGGAAAACCTGATGTGGGATACGCTGGCTGAAATCGCGGCCGAGGAAGCAAAAAGCACCAATTGCCTGATCGCGACGCTGCATGATGAAATCATGGGGCGGCGGGGGGAGGTAGCCAACTTTTCGTCGTTTCTCCGGGTTACCTGCCTGCGTTACCTGCTGCGCAAGAGCGGGTCGTCCGTTGATGCGAAACCACATCGCAATCCGACGCCGTTGATGGCGGTCGTTGGCGGCCAATCGTGAATCGGCGGTGCGAAATCAAAGGAGCATGACAATGGCATTCACAACCGAAGACCATCCTGGCGTCCATGCAGACATACCGCTGCAGACTCATGGGTTCGTCCTGAACCACAGCATGTTGCGCGTGCGCGATCCGGCAATCGCACTCGATTTCTATACCGGCGTGATGGGCATGCGGGTGCTGCGCAAGCTTGATTTTCCGGAGATGAAATTCTCGCTCTATTTCCTGGCCCGGATCGACGCGTCCGACAACGTGCCGGCGGCGGAAGGGGCGCGCACCGCATGGACCTTCAGCCAGCGCGGCATTCTGGAACTGACCCATAACTGGGGCACGGAAACCGATCCCGCCTGCCAGTATCACGACGGGAATTCCCAGCCACAGGGTTTCGGCCACATCTGTTTTTCAGTACCGGACCTGGCGCAGGCAGTACGCTGGTTCGACGAGAAGGGAGTTGTCTTCGTCAAGCGGCCGGAGCAGGGAAAAATGAAGGATGTCGCCTTCATCAAGGATCCGGACGGTTACTGGATCGAGATCGTGCAGCCGTCACTGCTGCAGGGACTGGGATTGCCGAAAAATGAAGTCAACACATGAGTAGCCATTGAAGATAACTCACGTCATTTCCTCGCCCCGGGGCGAATGCTCGGCGGGCGGAAAGTGGTCGTCATCGGTGCGCGCGGCGTGATGCTGGGCGCCGAATTCCTGGCCAGCGCATTCGATTTCCAGATGGCCTACATGGCGGCCTGGTCACGAATGGTCGGCGTCACGGACTTTCATGGCATGTGCGTCGAGAAAACCTTGTTCGGCCCTGATGCCGACCACGCCTCCCGCGCCGCGGGTGCAGCCGAGGCGATCGCGCTGGCTGGCACCTTGTAACTACAGGTTTGGGCCGGCCAGCGGCGGGTGCGTCCGCCATGCCGGCTGACGCGGTCAGGAAAAAATCGGCAGGATGTTGAACTGGCCGTTGAACAGGTCGGCATCGTCGGCATGGCCCAGCCAGCCCTTCGTCACCGTGCGATACACCCGCCTGAAATCCGTGGTGTGGAGCGAATTGCCGCCGGCATCGAGCCGGGCAAGATCGGGTGGGGTGCCGTAATGGCCGCCCCGCACGCCCTTGCCGATCACGTACATGTGATTCGCCGTGCCGTGGTCGGTCCCCAGATTCGTGTTCTCGCCGGGCCGTCGGCCGAATTCGGAAAACACCAGCAGGGTCACGTCGTCGGCGCGGCCCAGGCGTTCCAGATCACGCTGGAAACCCGCCACCGAATCCGACAGATAGGTCAGCAGGCGCTGATGCTGGTCGAGCTGCTGCACATGCGTGTCGAATGCATTGTGGCGATAGGCGGTGTAGTAGAGGCGCGCCGGGAAATCGGCGGCGATCAGGGAAGCGACCTTCGGCAGGTCCAGCGGGACGACGCCGTAGTCCACCGGCGTGCGGTAGTTTTCCCAAGCCTTGCGCACGTCGACCGAAGCAACGCGCGCGCTGCGAGCGGTGTCCTGCAGCAGGCGGCGCGAATCATTTTGTCCGGCTCCTGCCTCATCGACCAGGTCGAGCAGGCCGCGTTCCTGATACAGGCCCTTGCGGGCAAAGCGCACCGGATCGTCGAACACCACCGGCGTGTGGCGCGCCGCCCGGACCGCGAGCGACTGCGTCTCGCCGATGTTGACCAGAAAATTTGCCGCCAGCCGCGGATCGATGGCATCGGCCAGCCGTCCCATCCAGCCGAAAGGCTCGCCGCGATTCGGTGCGCCGGTGTGCCAGTAAGCCATCGAGGTGAAATGCGAAAACGACGGCTGCTCATAACCGCAACCATGGATAACTGCCATCTTGCCGTCCTTGAACAGCGCTTCGAAGCCGGTCATGCCGGGATTGAAGCCGAATCTGTCGTCGATCTTGCGCAAGGATTTTGCAGGCAGCCCGATGCGCGGACGCAGGCGGTAGTACGCATCATCGTAATAGGGCACGAGGGTGTTGAGGCCGTCGTTGCCACCGGATAGTTCCAGCACCACCAGGATGCGTTTGCGCGCATTGGCGGATGGATCGGCGGCCAGGACATTGCGCGCTGCGAACGGAGCGCCGGCGAGCAGCCCGGCACCGCAGGCAGCCTGCAGCAGGGCGCGCCGCCTTGCATCGGGGAGATGGTTCACGAATGCCTCGAGTCGAATTAGTCCAGTTGATATTCGGGTAGCGACAGGATCAGATGCAGCGTGGTGCGCAGCGCTTCTTCGGCACTGATGCCGGCTTGGCGCAGGTCGGTCGTGCCAAGTTCCGCCGTTAAAAAATCATTCAGGCGAGCGCGCACGGCCGGGCTCGCCGGCACCGTGATGAACCGGCCGAGCAGGGCATCGACTGCAGCCGATGTGGTGGTGGCGCCGTCGGCGCGCATCATGGCGACCAGGTCGACCGGCGCGGTCGTGCGGGCGGTCGGCTTGATCTTCTGGAGCGCCAGTTGCCAGCCGTGGTAACTCGCCAGGCGGGTATTGAAATCCTCGTCCCGATCCGCCATCCGGTTCGACATCGCACCGAGTTCCTTCTGGCCGGGCATGGTGGCGCTGCTTACGTCCACGCCGCGGGCGAGTTTGTCGCCGACACCGACGATATCCTGGAAGCTGCCACCCGGATGCCGGTCCGGCGGGATGAAACCGACATCGGGAAACAGCACGTCGTAGGCGAAATTGCCACGCGTGAGCAGCAGGCCCGGCGTGATCCAGCTGGCGCCGTTGGGCCAGCCGGCCACGGTCGGCGGATAGAACAGTTTCTGGCCCATCGACTCGGTAACCTGGTTGAAATCCGGCACGCCGGGCAGACTGCGCAGACCGAGCTTGCGATAGGTCGATACCACCAATTCGACCGGCGGCATGATGCGGGTCGCCATCGCAGGGGTGCTGTAAAAATCGCGTGACAGGAAAATCGTCGTCAGCAGCGGGGAGATCCGGTAATTCGAGGCGCGTAACTGCGCGCCGAGTTGTTGCCGGAGCGCCGGTGAGAGGTCGTCACGGACGAAGTAGCGGTAGATCTTTTCGGCGATGTAGTCGGCAGTGGCAGGCTGCGCAAGAAGGATGTCGATCACCTGCACGCCGTCGAA
>JAYTLK010000143.1:0-13799 GCA_043729515.1 Herminiimonas sp. | reverse complement strand
CATTCTAGCGTATCGCCATACTCCGGGTTGGCGGCCGCGGGAACGGATCTGCAACAGGCGCCGGTCAAAAACGCGAGTTGATGTTTGGTCAACTTTCGACAGGATTGCCGGCCTAACCTAGCAAGCGCGCCACTTGGCGCCAGAAACCGTCCGGCACCGCCATCAGCAGCGAAGTCATCATCAGATACCGCAAGAATTTGCCAATCGCCATGTAACCCACGCTCGGCCAGAACGGCAGCCGAAGCCAACCGCCCAGGGTGCAGATCGGATCACCGATGCCCGGCACCCAGGCCAGCAACATGGTCTTGGCGCCATAGCGCTCGAGCCAGCCGAACCAGCGGCTGCCGCGCTCGGTGGCAAAATCCTTGCGAGCGGCAGGTCTCGGCGAAACCCCGGCAGGGGAAGCCGGCGAATCGGGCTTGTCAACACCCGTCTCATCGTCGGCCACGGCGCCGGCCTCTGCGTCGTTCGTCAACGCTTGCCGCGCCCCAAGTCCCAGCCAGTAATCAAGTACGCCGCCGAGCGTATTGCCCAGCGTCGCAATGCCGACAATCGGCCAGAACATGCCTGGCGCCGCCTTGACCGCAGCGAACACCGCCGGTTCCGATCCAAGCGGCAACAGTGTTGCCGAAACAAAACTGATCAAAAATACCGAACTCAGCCCGACTTCCGGTGCAGACAACAGGTGCAACAACCAGAGAATCGCTGATTCGATCATTGAAGGGGCCTGCTCGTATAATGGAGCGAGCACTATAGCTCGTTGCGTACAGGCATCTTGCCACCTGGGTCGCATATCACCGCCATTTCGCCCCGTTTCCGCTGTTCGCCCTCTTCACGCCTGGCGCCTTTCGCACTCATGACCATCGATTATCTGCAGAAAATCCTGACCGCCCGCGTCTATGACGTGGCTATCGAAACGCCGCTGGAACTGGCGCCGCTGCTGTCGGATCGAATGGACAACCGCATCTTTTTCAAGCGCGAGGACATGCAGAGTGTCTTCAGCTTCAAGCTGCGCGGCGCCTACAACAAGATGGCGCACCTGACGCCGGAACAACTGGCGCGCGGCGTCATCTGCGCCTCGGCCGGCAATCATGCGCAAGGCGTCGCGTTGGCCGCCACGCGGCTGGGCTGCAAGGCGCTGATCGTGATGCCCACTACCACGCCGCCTGTCAAGATCGATGCGGTGCGCGCGCGGGGTGGCGAAGTGGTTCTCTTCGGCGACTCGTTCACCGACGCCTTTCATCATGCACTCGACCTGGAACGCGAACGCCAGCTGACCTTCGTCCATCCTTTCGACGATCCCGACGTGATCGCCGGCCAGGGCACGGTCGCCATGGAGATCCTGCGCCAGCATCCGGGCCCGTTGCATGCCATTTTCGTGGCCATCGGCGGCGGCGGGCTGATCGCCGGCGTCGGCGCCTACGTCAAGGCGGTGCGGCCGGACATCAAGGTGATCGGCGTGCAGACCGTCGATTCGGATGCCATGGCGCAGAGTCTGGCGGCCGGCCATCGGGTGACCTTGTCCGATGTCGGGCTGTTTTCCGATGGCACGGCGGTCAAGCTGGTGGGCGAAGAGACCTTCCGGGTCGCGCAGTTGGTGGTCGACGAAGTCATCGTCGTCGATACCGATGCCGTTTGCGCCGCCATCAAGGATGTGTTCACCGACACTCGCAGCATTCTGGAGCCGGCCGGTGCGCTTGCTGTTGCCGGCGCCAAGGAATATCTGGATCGGGCGCGCCGTGCCGGCCATCCCTTGAGCGGGCAATCGCTGGTGACGATCGCCTGCGGCGCCAACATGAATTTCGACCGCCTGCGTTATGTGGCCGAACGGGCCGAGGTCGGCGAGGAGCGCGAAGCCCTGTTTGCCGTGACGATCCCGGAAGAACGCGGCAGCTTCCGCCGCTTCGCGCATCTGGTCGGTCCGCGCAATGTCACCGAATTCAATTACCGCATCAGCGACAACCGCCGCGCGCACGTGTTTCTCGGCCTGCAGATCGCCGGCCGTGACGAGCCCGAGCGCATCAGCCGCCACTTCGCCGAAAACGGCTTCGACACGCTTGACCTGACGCATGACGAACTCGGCAAGCTGCACATCCGGCATCTGGTCGGCGGCAAGAGCCCGCTGGCCAGCGAAGAGCTGCTGTACCGCTTCGAATTCGCCGAGCGGCCGGGCGCACTGGCGCGGTTTCTTGACAGCATGGCGCCGAACTGGAACATCAGCCTGTTCCACTACCGGAATCAGGGCGGCGATGTTGCCCGCATCCTGGTCGGATTACAGGTGCCGGCCGGGGAAATGGCTGCATTCCAGACTTTTCTGACGCGTCTGGATTACCGGTTCTGGAACGAGAGCGACAATCCGGTCTATAAATTGTTTCTGTGATTAATTTTTTGATTTAGCTGACAACATGTTGACCGCGCCCCGACAGCACCCATCCTCCTCGCCCGCGGCCGCACAGCCGGCGCGCCAGTATCGATATTATGATTTCGTCATGGCCGCCTTCGTCACGGTGCTGCTGTGCTCGAATCTGATCGGTGCGGCGAAAGCGGCAGAAGTCACGCTGCCACTTTTTGGCACCGTCACCTTCGGCGCCGGCGTGCTGTTCTTCCCGGTGTCGTATATTTTTGGCGATGTGCTGACCGAGGTCTATGGTTACGGGCGCGATCGCCGCGTGATCTGGGCCGGTTTCGGCGCGCTGGTGTTCGCCGCCTTCATGGCGACCGTGGTGCTGGCCTTGAAACCTGCGGCCGACCCGTTCAACACGACCTACCAGACGCACCTGGCGGCGGTGTTCGGCAATACGCCGCGCATTGTCTTCGGCTCGATCACTGCATTCTGGGTCGGCAGTTTCGTCAACAGTTATGTGATGGCGAAGATGAAGGTGCGCAGCCAGGGCCGCATGCTGTGGGCGCGTACGATCGGGTCCACGGTGTGCGGGGAGCTGGTCGATTCGAGCCTGTTCTATGTGATCGCCTTCTATGGCATCTGGTCCAACCACCAGTTGCTGTCGGTAATCATCGCCCAGTATTTCCTGAAAACCGGCTGGGAAGTCGTCATGACACCAGTGACCTACCGGGTCGTCAATTTCCTGAAAGCGAAGGAAAACGAGGATTATTTCGATAGCGACACCAACTTCAATCCCTTCCGGCTGCAGTCCTGAAATACGAACACTGATCGTCGGCGCCCGCCATTCAACACTTTTCAGAAAGCGCTGCGCAAGCTGGTCCGACCGCTTTTATCTGCCTTCTCCATGTTGATGTCAGAGTCTGACGGAACCACAACTTCCTGATGAGCACTGTGCTGCAAGTCACCTGCATTTACCAAAAAGCCTGGTGAAAGAATCGTCGTCTACCGCCTGACGCCATCCGGTCCCGTGTCGCCCCGGATTGCATCCTGATAAAGTGGCAGGACGCGCGGCAACTGCGCCTGAATGGCGCGAATGCGGTTCGGCCCACCCGGGTGGGAGGAAAGAAATTCCAGATGTCGATTGCGTGAGGCCCGATCCATCTTGTCGAACAACGTCAGACCAGCGCGTGGATCGAATCCGGCACGCGCAGCGATCTCGAGTCCGATCTTGTCTGCTTCCGTCTCGTCGGCACGTGAAAAGCGTAATTGCGCAAGGTTGTCAACAATCTGCGCACCCGTACCCAGTAACGACGGATCGATATTGAAATAGCGCGAAGCAATCGAGACCCCGATCTGTTCTGCGACTTGGCCGTATACATGTTTTTTATACTGATCGACGCCGTGTTCGCGTAATGCGTGCGTCATCTCATGGCCCATGACGATCGCTATTTCCGAGTCGGAAAGCTGAAGATGATCGACAAGGCCAGTATAAAAGGCAATTTTCCCACCTGGCATGCAGAATGCGTTCACTTCCTGGGAGTCGATCAGATTGACTTCCCAGTCCCATTGGCGGGAACGGGTGTTGATGCGAAACGCCTGCGGCAGCAAGCGCTGTTCGATGTTGCGAATCCGAACCGTTGCAGTATCGTTCGCCGCAACCAACTGGCCTTTTTGTGCGGCATCGGACAGCAGCTTCTGATACGCCTCGGCCGAATGCTGTTCAAGCGCCTCGGCGACCCGTTGGGCACTTGCCGGAATCGGTGTCAGCGTCACACAAGCGGCAGCGGCTGTCGAAAAGAAAATCTTGCTGAAAGATTTCAGAATGTGCGGCAGGGAGAAAACGGTTTTCATGAATTGCCTTTCTGATTCTGAAATTTATTTGGCTGCTTCGTGCTGCCATTGATGAAGCCGGCCAGCTAGTCTAATGCCTTACAAGCAACAATACAGTGGCGCTGCATGAAAGGGGAAGCCCTTTTTCGGAAGATGCAAATGGCACGCCGCGGTTGTTCCCGATAACCAAGCACTTGCACCGACTTGGTCATCGGCTTCGATGCAATCGCATCCAGCATGGCGGTGGCAATCACCAGGCGATTTGAAAACGCGTTCATCCCTTGATCGCCGCAGCACCGACGCTGGTTCGATGATCTGTCAAAATGTCGTCTTGCGCCCCCGCTGCGTCCCACTGTCCTGTCTTCCCCATGTCAGATTCCCCTCGACCTGCCGGCTCTCCGGAACTTTCCCTGCTTGGCAAGCCTGCTACTTACGCCACTGCCTACGACGCCAGTTTGCTGTTTCCAATGCCACGCAAGACCAAGCGCGATGCGCTCGGCCTGACCGGCACGCTGCCGTTTTTCGGCGTCGACCTTTGGAATGCCTACGAGGTTTCATGGTTGAACCTGCGTGGCAAGCCGCAAGTCGGCATCCTTGCCATCACGGTGCCGGCCGACTCACCCAACATCGTCGAATCAAAATCGATGAAGCTGTATCTGAATGCCTTCAACCAGACACGCCTGGGCGGCAGCGACGCCTTGCTGGAACTGTTGCGCGCGGATCTGTCGGCCGGCTTCGGTGCACCGGTGCAGATCACGCTGACCCAGCCGGATGGTTTCCCCCAGCTGCGCATGGGTGAACTGGATGGCTTGCTGCTCGACCGACTGGACATCGAGGTCGACAGCTACATGCCGGATGCCGGCCTGTTGAAAGCCAGCCGCGAAGAGGCGGTCACCGAGGAAATCCTGCTGTCGCACCTGTTGAAATCGAATTGCCTCGTGACCGGACAGCCGGACTGGGCCAGCATCCAGATCCACTACGTCGGCCAGCCGATCGACCAGGAAGGCTTGCTGAGATACTTGATCGGCTTTCGGGAGCATCATGAATTTCACGAGCAATGCGTTGAACGGATTTTCATGGACATCCTGCGCCAGTGCCGACCGCAAAAACTGGCCGTATATGCGCGCTACACCCGGCGTGGCGGGATCGACATCAATCCGTGGCGCAGCAATTTCTCGACTGGCAAGAAGCCGTCGAATGCACGCAATGTACGCCAGTGAACTTGCGAAAGAGGTGCCATGGCCGCATCTCTTGGCCATCGAATCACACTGCGTTTGATGCCGTTTGCCAGACTGGCGCAAGAGCGCGGAGTAGATTTAAAGCAACATTTATCGCCGGATATATTTCAGAGTGATCGCTATCCGGTGCCGCGCGGTAGAATCGCGTCTATTCTGTCGAACGACAGTCCTCTGTTCATTGCGTCATGACCTATTTCAGTCAGATTCTTTCCGCCGATAACGTCGTCCTCGATCTGGATGTCTCGAGCAAAAAACGGGCGTTCGAGCAGGCCGGCCTGATTTTCGAGAACAATGCCGGGATCGCCCGCTCGGCCGTATCGGACAACCTGTTCGCCCGTGAGCGGCTCGGCTCGACCGGCCTGGGCCATGGCGTGGCGGTGCCGCATGGCCGGGTCAAGGGCCTGAAGGCGCCGATCGCCGCCTTCGTGCGGCTGGCCGAACCGATTCCCTTCGAGTCGCCGGATGGACTGCCGGTGAGTCTGCTGGTGTTCCTGCTGATTCCAGATCATGTCACCCAGCAGCATCTGGAGATCCTGTCGGAAGTGGCCGAAATGTTTTCCGATGCCGCATTCCGGGACGTCCTGGCGAATGCGCCGGACGCCGCGTCCGCTCATGCGCGGATCGTGACCTGGCAGCCGAGCTTGCAGGGCGCGGCGTGATGTCGGGCCAGTTGTTGGGTCAGATGTGCTGCCAGATTTACACCACGGCACCTGTCCTGGCCGATCCCAGCTGACCGACACCTCCGCGCCATGCATTCAAGCACCCTCCTGACGATCCAGCAGCTTTACGACGACAACCGCGAATCGCTCCAGCTCGGCTGGTTCGCCGGCTTTCCCGGCGGCGAACGCCGCATCACCGGTGACGCCACGTCGGCTGCCGACCAGGTCGGCCACGTCAACCTGATCCATCCCGGCCGGATCCAGGTCTTCGGCCACCAGGAAACCGAATATTACCGACGCCTTTCGCCCGCCTCGCGGGTGCATCAGGTGGAAGAACTGGTCGCCGGCGAGCCGCCGGCCTTCATCATCGCGCAGGGACTGGAGACGCCGGCCTACATCCTGGCCATCTGCGACGAAAAGAATATCCCGCTGTTTTCGACGCCGCTGCCGGCGGCGCAGGTGATCGACTATCTGCGGGTGTATCTGTCGAAGAAACTGGCACAGCGCATGACCATGCACGGCGTCTTCATGGACGTGCTGGGTGTGGGCGTGTTGATCACCGGAGAATCGGGGTTGGGCAAAAGCGAACTCGGCCTGGAGCTGATCTCGCGTAACCACGGTCTGGTGGCCGACGATGCAGTGGAATTCGCCCGTATCGCGCCAAACATGATCGAAGGCCGCTGCCCGCCGCTGCTGCAAAATCTTCTGGAAGTGCGCGGTCTCGGCCTGCTGGACATCAAGACGATCTTTGGTGAAACAGCCGTGCGGCGCAAGATGCGCCTGAAGCTCATCGTGCATCTGGTGCGCCGCAGTACGCTCGAAGAAAACTACGAGCGCCTGCCCCTGCATTCGCAGACCCAGGACGTGCTCGGCCTGCCGATTCGCAAGGTGGTGATTCCGGTCGAAGCCGGGCGCAACCTGGCAGTCTTGCTGGAGGCTGCCGTACGCAACACGATTCTGCAGTTGCGCGGCATCGATACGCTCAAGGAATTCATGGAGCGCCAGCAGAAGGCGATGGATGCCGATTGAGGCAGGCGCATCCACTCGACGATGCACATGATGTATCTAGCCTGATGTATTGCGCCTGATGTATTTCGACTGATGCATTGCGCCTGATGTATTGCGCCTGATGTACTGCACCTAATTCATTGCACCGGACCTTGCGAAGCCAATGGTTGCCGCGTCACCATTGCAGGCCATCGTACCGAATTCATGGGATGCGCAGCGCGTCCTGTATCATGTTTTATCATGCGAATCATTCTCATCACCGGCATCTCCGGTTCGGGCAAATCGGTGGGTCTGAATGCCCTGGAAGACGCCGGCTATTTCTGCGTCGACAACCTGCCGCCTTCCCTCTTGCGCGACCTGGTTGCCACCCGCATGAAAGAAGGCCCGATGGCGCTGGCAGTTGCCATGGATGCCCGCAGCGCCGACTCCCTGGCCGGCCTTCCCGCCGACATTCAGCGACTGAAGGACGATGGGCATGACGTCAAGGTCCTGTTCTTCACCGCCAAGACCGAATCCCTGATCGCGCGTTTTTCCGAAACCCGCCGCAGCCATCCGCTGTCGCATCGCATCCGGCCCGACCAGGATCCAGCGGACCGGCCGACGCTCATCGAATGCATCTTGCGCGAGCGGGAGATGCTGGTGGCAATCGAGGGCCTGGGCCATGTGGTCGATACCTCGGGCGTGTCGGCCAGCAAGCTGCGCCTGTGGTTGAAGGACCTGGTCGACACCGAGCGTGCGCCGCTGACGCTGCTCTTCGAATCGTTTGCCTTCAAGTTCGGCGTGCCGCTCGATGCCGATCTGGTGTTCGACGTGCGCATGCTGCCGAACCCGTACTACGACGTTGCGCTGCGCCGCATGACCGGGCGCGATGCGCCGGTGGCTGCGTTCCTCGCGGCCCAGCCGGAAGCGACCTTGCTGCTGGCCGACATCCGTGGCTTCGTCGAAAAATGGTTGCCCTCTTTCGGACGCGACAACCGCAGCTATCTCACGGTGGCCATCGGCTGCACCGGTGGCCAGCATCGCTCGGTGTATTTCGTCGAGCAACTGGCGGAGTATTTCCGCGCCAACGAGCGCGTGCTGTTGCGGCACCGGGAATTGTCGGCCGGTTTCTTGCCGCGGGCGGCCGACCAGGATCCGCACGCTGCCTGAGCTGCACCGAGGCTTTGGCAGTGGCCGGCCGATCAGGCAGCGGCGAACAGATCGTCCGGGCGGAACAGCGACAACAACAGTTTTTTGATCGGCGATGGTAGTGGCGCATCGGCCAGCCTGGCGACGTCCACCCAAACCAGGCCCTCACCCGGCAGCACGGCCGAGCGGTGCGACAACGCGATGCGCAACGGCGCTACCGTCAACTTGAAATGGGTGAATGCGTGGGCGAACGGTTGCAGCCGTTCCTGCGTCGTGACTGTGCCGACCGGGGCTAGCAGGCGTGTGATCGCATCGGCCTGCGCCACTCGTTGCGCCGGAGTTCCGGCCGCAGGAGCATCGTCGCTGAAGCCGTCGAGTTCCAGCAGCGACAGCAGGCCGCCCCAGATACCACTGTCGGGCCGCTGCTGCAGCAGCACCTCCCGGCCATCGACCACCACCAGCATCACCGCATGGCGGTGCGGTACGGTTTTCTTCGGTTTGCGCACCGGCAGCTCGGCGACCCTGCCGGTGGCCAGCGCCACGCACCGCACCGCCAGTGGACAGCGCGCGCAGGCGGGACGGCTGCGGGTGCAAAGCGTGGCGCCCAGATCCATCAGGCCCTGGGTATAGGACTGGACATCGGACTGGACATCGGACTGGACATCGGAAGCCATCTCCAACCGCATGTCGGTTCGCACGTTGCGCAGCCGGTCCGCACGGGGCGTGGCCTGCGTGTCGGCATCGACGCCACCGGTTTCGCCTGCCATGTTCGTTTGCCCCGCTCCCGGCAGCAAGGCAACGGCCAGCGTCCACATCCGGTCCTCGGTCTTTTTGTCGCCCGGATAGCCATCGATGCCGAATACCCTGGCGAAGACCCGCTTGACGTTGCCGTCGAGGATGGCGGCCCGGGTACCGTAAGAGAAGGCCGCGATCGCCGCTGCCGTCGAGCGGCCGATGCCCGGCAATTCGGCCAGCAACGCGGGATCGTCCGGAAAGCGTCCGGCGTACTGCGCCACCACCTGCTGCGCGCAGCGATGCAGATTGCGCGCCCGCGAGTAGTAACCCAGGCCGCTCCAGTGCGCCATCACGTCTTCGGCGGGTGCCGTCGCCAGCGCCTGCACGGTTGGAAAGCGGGCCAGGAATTTTCCGTAATAGGGAATGACGGCCGCTACCTGGGTCTGCTGGAGCATGATTTCCGAGAGCCAGATGCGATAGGCATCGCGCGTGTTTTGCCAAGGCAGCGCGTGCCGCCCGTGCAGACGCTGCCAGGCAATCAGTTCCCGTGAAAATGCGGGGTCGGCCAACGCCGACTGCGTCGCGTCATTTTCTGCAACGACGCCTTTCACTTGCGGTGCACTTCGCCGGATTGCATCATGCCGCCAGTGGCATTGGCATCAGCTCGGCTGAAATTGCCGTCGCCAGCGCGGTTTCGAGGGCAATCAGCGCGGCTTTCTGCGCATCGAGTTCCGCCTGCAACGAGGCCAGCACCTGGACTTTTTCTTCCAGGCTGTCAGCGGCCAAATGCACCCGTTCGATCGATTGCCGGCGTCGTTTCAGCTGCGCCTTGTGCTCATGGATCTGTGCTTCCAGCGGCGCCATCACGACTTTCAACCAGGTTTCCACATCCCGGTTCGCCTGCTGGAAACACTGCTTGACCCGTGATGCGATGGAATCGAAGAATTTCTGCATCAGCGCCACTTGCGGCGTCGTCAGGATCGCTGCTGCACCGAACTGCTTCTGATACGCCGCATCGATGAGCATGATCTCCTTGCGGTATTTATCCAGCGAAAACGGCATCGGCGTCGACACGGCCAAGCCATGCTCGGTCGAGAATTTCCGGTACATCACCGTCATCATTTCGCCGATCTCGTCGGTCTTCTGACCGGACAGGATCAGGTTGGCCTGGATCTGCTCGAAGAACTGGCGCACTGCCTGGCGCAAACCGGCCGAGAAGAAGCTGCTGTCCATCGCTGCACGCGCAGTGCGGATGTCACGTTTCAAGGTGTTCATCCCGAGGTTGGTGAAGACCTCGGTGGAGAGTTTGGTAAAGACTGCGCGGGTCGCCTGCAGCTTGAATAGACTGGTGTCGAATTCCTTCTTTTCGATGTCGATGCGCTGCATCATGTGTTCGACCATCTTCTGGTTCTTGCCGCGCAGGCTTTTCAGTTCGAACAGCTGTTCGACCACATTGCGCAGACGCGCATCGATCAATGCCCGGCGCGATGCCGTCAGGGCACCTACTTCCTGCTGCAGCTGCTGGCGCACGATCTCCTGACGGGAGGGAATCAGCCGCTCCGACAGCGCGCTCTCCAACGCCATCAGGCGGCTTTTTTCCAGCAGATCGGTGTCCTTGTTGATCTTGGCCACCAGCCCTTTCTGGGCCGAGACCGGAAACACTTGCGACGGCAGCAGACCGAGCGTCTGCGCCACCGAATTCGCCTGTGATTCAATTTGTCCGGCGACCTCTTTCGCGGATCGCAGTTCGTCCCACAGGTTGTCGATCTTGTTCATCACGACCATGCGCCCGGCGCCGTTGCCGCCGATGTGGTCCCGCCAGAGCGTGATGTCGCTCTTGGTGACACCGGTGTCTGCAGCCACCACGAACAGCACCGCATTTGCGTTCGGTATCAGGTTCAGCGTCAGCTCCGGCTCCGAGCCGATCGCGTTCAGGCCGGGCGTGTCGATGATGACCAGGCCCTGCTGCAGCAGCGGATGCGGGAAATTCACGATCGCATGCCGCCACAGCGAGATTTCGACCTTGCCATCGAGATCGACATCACGCGCCATGTCGACATCATCAGCATCGAACAAGCCATAGGAGGTCGCCTCGGCCACCGACACGCGCTTGCTCAGACTGACCTGGCGAAATGCTTCCAGCATGCTGTCTGCCGAACCGATGTCCAACGGCAGCACGGTCCAGGCGTCGGATTGCTCCTTGAATTCGCTGGTGCTGCCGGACCGGGCCCGGGTGTCGATCGGCAACAAGCGGATGCAGGGTGGCGTGCCGGCGTCGTAGAGCAGCTCGGTCGGGCACATGGTGGTGCGACCGGCCGAGGAAGGGAGGATACGCTGGCCGTAGTCGGCAAAAAAAATCGCATTGATCAGCTCGGATTTGCCGCGCGAGAATTCGGCCACGAAAGCGATCGACAGCTTGTCGTCTGCCAGCCGTGTCTGCAGCTGCCGGATGCGTTCATGGCAGGCGGCGTCACTGACATCGGCTTCGTCAATGCCGCGGCCGTATTGCGTGAGCGCTGCAGTGACGGTGTTGCGCCAGTGGCTGTATTGCTGAAAGGTGTCGACCAGTGTGCCCACGATGTTCCTAGCGATTTGCTGATGGTTGTGTCGATGTAGATGTTGATGTCGCCGCGATTGCCGGCAGTGCTCCATTACAAGCGGTGCGGGCGACTGGCATGAGACACGTTGGCAATCTGCCTACCTTTTCATAAATTGCCTTGAGTCAACATCTAATCTAGCACCGGCACCTACTTTTGACAATTGACGCAATAGAACGTCGAGCGCTGGCCCTGGCGGATCTGGCGCACCAGCGCGGCGCACTGACGGCACGGCTCTCCGCCGCGATCGTAGACAAAATAGTTTTGCTGAAAATATCCCGATTCGCCGTTGGCTCCCATGAAATCCCGCAGGGTGCTGCCGCCTTGCAGGATCGCGGCGGCCAGGATGTCGCGGATCGCCTGCGCCAGTTTTTCATAGCGGGCCAGGCCGATCCGGCGGGCTGGCGTCTTCGGATTGATGCCGGCGCGGAACAGACTTTCTGAAGCATAAATATTGCCGACCCCGACCACGATGTCACCTGCCAACAACACTTGCTTGATCGGCGCGCTGCGGGTGCGGGTCTGCCGATGCAGCAGTGCGCCGGAAAACCCATCCTCCAGCGGTTCAACGCCCAGCCCGCGCAGCAGCAGGTGGCCATTGACATCGCCTGACTCCAGGGGATGCCAGAGCACCGCGCCGAAGCGGCGCGGGTCGGTCAGGCGCATGCGCTGGGCGCCGAGGACAAGGTCGAAGTGATCGTGTTTCTGCGGCGGTACCGTGTGATCCAGGACACGCAGATGACCGGACATGCCGAGATGAATGATGAGGGTGCCGTGTTCAAATTCGAGCAACAGATACTTGCCGCGCCGGGCGGCCCGCCGCACCACTCGGCCAGTCAATTCGGCGGCCAGGTCGGCCGGGAACGGCCAGCGCAGGCCGGCGCGGCGCAAGACGACATCGATGACTTCCTGGCCCTCCACATGCGGCGCCACACCGCGCCGCGTGACTTCGACTTCTGGTAATTCCGGCATCTTTTTTCCAATTTCGCAACGGCAAATTCACAACAAGCCGCATCGGCAGGCAGTGTTGCCCCAGCCGCAGATGCGGCTGCGCCCGTGCAATGCAAGTTGAGCGTAAAATCGACCAACCCGCCTGCCAGTCCATGCGCCAATCGCCAGGAACTTCCTTGAAAACAGCCTTCCTCATTGTAACGCTGGTAACGCTGTCCTCCATGCTGACTGCTTGCGCCGGCTTCGGGCCAGGCAAGTCGGATGTCGCCCAGCCGATCGCCGGACAGGGGCCCGACATGTCGGCACCGGTGGCCGAAAGCCCCGCCGCGCCCGTGATGGTGGCCCGCGCCGGCAAAGGCAACAGCCGCGCCAGCACGCCGCCAACAGAAGATCAGCTGCCTTCGGTGGAGCTGACCGACGAACTGGTGTATCGCCTGCTGAGTGCGGAAATTGCCTTTCAGCGCGGTGACTGGCAGAACGCGTATGTCACCGAACTGAGTGCGGCGCAACAGACACGTGACCCACGGCTGGCACGACGGGCCGCCGAAATGGCGTTGAGCGCCAAACAGGCTGGCGAAGCCATGAGCGCAGTACGCCTGTGGCGTGAACTGGCGCCAAATTCAGAAGAGGCAACCCAGTATTTTCTCGGCTTCCTGCTCCTTGGCGAGAATCCCGAAGAAGCACGTGACATTTTGGCGCGCCGCATCGCGGAAGCGCGTCCGGCAACACGCCCGGTCGTGATCCTGCAGACCCAGCGCCTGCTGTCGAATGCAAAGAACAAGGATGCCGCGTTTGCCATGCTCGAAGCGCTGGTAGCGCCCTACCTGAACCTGCCGGAGTCCCATGTCGCGCTGGCGCAAAATGCCTTTGTCAAGGGCGATGCGGCCCGTGCGATGAGCGAGGCACGCATTGCACTGTCGCTGAAACCGGATTCGGAAATGGTGGCCCTGACGCTGGCCCAGGTCAGCGGCGACAAGGCAGCGACTGAAAAAGTGCTGACCGATTTCCTGGCGCGTTATCCGAAATCGGTCGAGGTGCGAACTGCTTATGCCCGCACCCTGGTGGAACAGAAGCAGTACGACTTGGCTCGTACGGAATTCGAAAAGCTGCTGGCTGCACAGCCCGACAACCTGACCAGCCTGTATGCCCTCGGCATGCTCGGCGTGCAGACCAATCACCTGGCCGAGGCAGAGAAATTCCTTATCCGCTATGTCGAGCGTCTTGCCGCCAGTCCGGATGAAGAGCGCGATCCGAGCCAGGCTCTGCTGGTGCTGGCGCAGATCGCCGAAGAGCGTAACGATCCTGCCAC
>JAYTLK010000142.1:0-9971 GCA_043729515.1 Herminiimonas sp. | reverse complement strand
CCGCGAACAAGGCTCATTCGTGCTCACGCAGGAAGATGTCAAGATCCCCGCCGACACCAAAGAGTTCGCGATCAACATGAGCAATATGCGTCACTGGGATGTGCCGGTCAAACGCTACATTGATGAGTGCTTGCAGGGTGAAGAAGGCCCGCGCGGCAAACATTTCAACATGCGCTGGATCGCCAGCATGGTGGCGGATGTGCACCGCATCCTCACCCGCGGCGGCGTATTCATGTACCCGTGGGACAAGCGCGAGCCTGAAAAACCCGGCAAGTTGCGCCTGATGTACGAAGCCAACCCCATGGGCTGGCTGGTCGAGCAGGCCGGTGGTGCCGCCACCAACGGCAAAGACCGCATCCTCGACATCGTGCCCGGCAAATTGCATGAGCGGGTCAGCGTGAACATGGCCACCCCATCGCCCACCGTGAGCACCAGCGTCGTCTGTGGGCCGTAAACGCAGTAGCCTGCCGCAACCTGCTTGTTGCCCGGCTGCAAAAAGTCTTGCTCCGAGACCCCATTGCTGGCACCTTGCCCCGGCGTTTCCTGTTTCTTGAGCACACTGAAAATCGTACCAATGCTGACATTGACATCAATGTTGCTGGAGCCGTCCAGCGGGTCAAACAGCAGCAAGTATTCGCCCTGCGGATAGCGGTTGGGCACTACATAGATGCCTTCCATTTCCTCAGAGGCCATGGCCGCCAGGTGGCCACCCCATTCGTTGGCTTCGATCAACACCTCGTTGGCGATGATGTCGAGTTTTTTCTGGATCTCGCCCTGTACGTTTTCGCTGTGGGCGGTGCCGAGCACATCTCCCAGTGCGCCCTTGCCGACCGCATGGCTGATGGTTTTGCAGGCCCGCGCCACGACCTCGATCAAAAGCCGCAATTCGGCCGGAATCGAGTTATGTTCGCGCTGTTGTTCGACCAGATGCTGCGTAAGACTGATGCGTTTCATTCTTTTCCCTTGTTGATGACTGCACTGCACGTTGCCCGTCCCTTCACTTACCTTCAGGAGGCAAGCGCCTTGCCGATGACTTCCATCACATCATTCGACAGGCGCGGCGTGCGTGCAATTTTCTGCAGCGCAGGCCGCATCCGCGCCTGCAACGCCGGCAGGTATTTGCGCCAGCGATCCATGCTGCGCGCCAGGCGGGCCGCGACCTGCGGATTGATGGCGTCGAGTGCCACGACCTGCTCGCTCCAGAAGGCATAACCGCTGCCGTCGACGGCATGAAAGCGTGCGGGGTTGCTGTTGCAAAAGCTGAAGATCAGGCTGCGTGCACGATTCGGATTGGTCATCGAAAATGCAGGGTGACGCATCAGGGCGCGCACCGCTGCCAGATCTGTTCTCCGTGCCGAGCCCTGCAGCATGAACCACTTGTCAATCACCAGTGCCTCGGATTCGAATTCCGCATAAAAGCCTTGCAACGCCTCGGCGCGCTGGGGCGCCTCGCTGTTGACCAGCGCCGCCAGGGCAGCAAGCCGATCGGTCATGTTGTCGGCGCGATCGTACTGGGTTTGCAGCAGGGAATGGATTTCCGGACTGTCGAGGTCGGACAAATAAGACAGCGCCAAATTTTTCAGACCACGCCGACCAACGGCCGCAGCGTCAGGGCTGTAAGGGCCATCCGGCTGCAGGGCGGCATACGTTGTCTGCCACTGCTCGCGTAATGCTACGGCCAGCTTCACGTGCAATAACTTGCGTGCCGCATGCACGGCTTGCGGATCGATGACGTCAAGTTGCTCGGCAATCAGAGATTCGGAAGGCAGGAGCAGGCAGACGTCGCGAAATGCGGGGTCGAGTGTCTCGTCTGTCAAGAGCGTGCGGAAGCAGTCGATCAGCAAGGCATCGGCGGAGGTTTCGCCGCCAACAGTTTCGACAGGGGCATCACCCGCGGCGACCATGCCCAGCAGGCAGCGCATCGCCAGCCGCTGGCAGGCTTCCCAGCGGTTGAAGGCGTCGCCGTCATGTGCCATGAGAAAAGCCAGCTGCGCATCCGTGTAGTCGAAATCGAGCACCACTGGCGCGGAGAAGTCGCGCAGCAACGATGGCACCGGCGGCGCATCGACATCGAGGAAACGAAACGTCTGCTCTCCTCGGACCAGATCGAGCACCAGAGTGGTCGGTGCCGGTGCGGCGCCTGTCCGGGCAAGGCTGGCATCGCACTGGTCCGGCCCTGCATCAGCCAGACGCAGCGGCAGGTCCTTGCCCTGCGCATCGAGCAGACCGACTGCAAACGGGATGTGAAATGGCAGCTTCTTCTTTTGTCCGGCCGAGGGCGCACAGGACTGGCTCAGGGTCAGTTCGTAGGTTTTCGCATTCGGATCATGGCGGCCGACGACACGCACCCGCGGTGTGCCGGCCTGGCTGTACCAGCGCTCGAATTGTGTCAGGTCACGCCCGGTGGCGTCTGCCATCGCTGCCCGAAAATCGTCGCAGGTCACGGCCTGGCCATCGTGGCGGGCGAAGTACAGGTCCATCCCCTTGCGGAATCCTTCACGCCCGAGCAAGGTCTGGTACATCCGCACCACCTCGGAGCCTTTTTCATACACCGTCACGGTGTAAAAATTATTGATCTCCACATAGGAATCAGGACGAACCGGATGCGCCATCGGGCCGGCATCCTCCGGAAACTGGGCCTGGCGCAACAACCGCACATCCTCGATGCGCTTGACGGCACGGCCCGTGTCGGTGCCAATCATGTCGCCGGAAAATTCCTGGTCCCGGAACACCGTCAAGCCTTCCTTCAATGACAACTGGAACCAGTCGCGGCAGGTGACGCGGTTCCCGGTCCAGTTATGAAAATATTCATGGCCGACCACCGATTCGATGTTTGCATAATCGGTATCGGTGGCGATGCGTGAATTGGCGAGCACGAATTTTGTGTTGAAGATGTTCAAACCCTTGTTTTCCATCGCGCCCATGTTGAAATCGCTGACGGCGACGATCATGAAGCGGTCGAGATCAAGTTCCAGGCCGAAGCGCTTTTCGTCCCAGCGGATGCTGTTCTTGAGCGACTCCATGGCGTGCTGCGTCTTGTCGAGATTGCCGGCCTCGACCCAGACTTGCAGCAGGGCCTTGCGGCCGGACTGCAGCGGGAACCGTTCTTCCTGACAGACCAGCTTGCCGGCGACCAGGGCAAACAGATAGGAAGGCTTGCGGAACGGATCTTCCCACTTTGCGTAGTGGCGACCATCGCCGAGCTCGCCCTCCTCGATCAGGTTGCCGTTCGACAGCAGTACCGGATATTTTTCGCGGTCGGCACGCAGCATGACGGTATAGACCGCCATGACATCCGGCCGATCGGGAAAATAGGCGATCCGGCGAAAACCTTCTGCCTCGCATTGCGTGAAAAAATTCCCGTTCGAGACATACAGGCCGGAGAGCGTCGTGTTGCGTTCCGGCCGGGTAAGCGTCTCGATCTCGAGCGTGGCTGACTCCGGCAGATTCGGAATTTCCAGAGTCTGCGCGGTCTGGCGGTATGCCCGCTTCGACAATGCCTTGCCATCGACCCGCAATTGCACCAAGGTCAATGCCTCGCCTTGCAGGATCAAGGTGCCGTGTGGCGCATCCGGATGGCGCCGTACGGTCATGCGCATCGAAACGCGGGTGGCGGCCGGATCGAGATCGAAGCCGATGTCGACGGTGTCGACCAGGTAGCTGGGCGGCAAATAATCCTTGCGATGAATCGCTTGGGGAATGTCGGTGCGCATGTGCAAGCTTTCGAAGTCAACAGGGTGTTCGGCCAATCGATCATTCTACAATCTATGGTCGATTCGGTCATCTTGCATGGCGCCATGCACGGCCTTTGCGGCGCTGCCTCGGCAGTATTTTTCACCTAGTTGAATCGAGGCGATGCGATGGTCTATGTTGCATGCCGCGCCGACGCCGAGCCAAACGCGTTACAAAATGTAACGGCTATTTCGTGGCTGACGCCTATGATGTCCACGTCATTTAATGGGAGCAAGTAAATGGAGATTGCGCGAAGTCGGCTTTGCAGATGGTTGGTGGTAGCAGCGATCGGGACGCTCTTGAGCGCGTGCGCCTCGAGCGTCGTGCGCAGCGATGTGACCGTATTTCACGAGTGGCCGGCGGATCTGCGTGAAAAAGTGTACGTCTTCGAACGGTCAAAGGAAGAAGACAACAATCTGGAATACCGCAACTATGAAAACCTGGTGCGAGGTGAACTGCGCCGGCTTGGTTTCGTCGAAGCGGCCACGACACAGGCGGCGCGCCTGAAAGTGCTGGTCGCGTACGGCATTCGGGGGCGGGATGTCAGGGTGATCGAAGGCAGCGTGACCGACCCGTTCTGGACCGTTGCTCCAGGCTACGGGCACCGCTGGCGCGGGCGTGGCTATTACGGGCCCTATTACGATCCGTTTCTGCCCACTGCGCCAACGGCCGAGTTTATCGAGAACACCTTCCAGGTCTACACCCGGCAGTTGAAAGTCACCATCGCGCAGGCGCAATCAGGTCGGAAGCTGTTCGATGTGACGGTCAACAGCGATGGCACCATCGGCACGCTGGCAGCCGTGATGCCTTACATGGTGCGCAGCGGCTTCGCCGAATTTCCAGGCGCCAGTGGCGTGCCGCATCATGTCGATCTGAAAATGGCGACGGCGCCGACTGCAATCCGCTGACCTGCTGCCTGGCCCGACTAGCGCAGGGATTCCTCTGCCAGGTCGAGCGGCTTCATCAGCACGTTCAAGGTCTCGTCGTTGATCTCGCCGGCATTGTGCAGGCGATGCAGTTCTTCCCGTTCCGCGCGCAGGCCGACCAGGCGCGTCTCACGGGTCATGTCGTGCTCCATGGCCTCGCTCTGCGTGCCGTTCGACTCCTGCTGCTTGGCTTCGATTTTTTGCTGGTATTGCGCCGTCACCACTTGGATGACATCAGTGGCGCCGGGCGTGCCCTGTTGCTCCAGCGACGGCGCCCTGGCAATGGCGTCGATCGCGGCATGGGAAGCCTTGACTGCCGCTTCGGCACGCTCCTGCTCGATCGCTTTTTCTTCTTCCATGGGCAGGTCACGCAACAACGGCGGCAGCGCGACGGCTGCGATGATGAGCGTCAGGATGATCACGCCGCCCGCAATCAGGATCAGTTCATCACGCGCCGGAAAGCGGCTGCCGCCGGCGATCTGTATCGGTAGCGAAATGGCGGCAGCCAGGGTCACGGCGCCGCGAATGCCTGCCACAGTATGGGCCAGCAATAACCGTGCGCCAGGCAGTTCCTGGGCAACCGCCGCGTTGCCCGGATCGCGAATGCGTGCGAGGCGGGATTCGCCCCAGCCCCAGGCCAGGCGGATCAGCAGGATTGCCGACGTGACCGCGACCACCAGCATCAGCAGGTGCCCCGCGCCATGTCCGGTTGCCTCGGCCGCCCGCACGCCGGCGTCGAGGATGCGTGGCACTTGCAAGCCGAGCAACAGGAAGATCAGGCCGTTGAAGACATAGGTGAACAGGCTGAAAAAATTGCCGGCTTGAAGACGCAGCGCGGCATTGTCGTCGTGTGTCGGATCGGTGTAGGTCATCATGACGCCAGCGCTGACCGCGGCCAGGATGCCCGATACATGCAGCGACTCGGCCAGGAAATAGGCACCGAAAGGCAGCAATACCAGTAGCAACACCAGTGGAATCGTGGTGCTGCCGTCGGGTGCGGCCAGCCACAGACGCAACTTGCCGTATGACCAGGCGAGACCGGCACCGACCGCCGCGCCCGCCACCGATACCAGCAAGATGTTGCCGGCAGCGCCGCCGAAGGTAAAGGCGCCAATTGACGCAAGCAGCGAGAATTTCAAGGCCACCAGGCCGGACGCATCGTTCAGAAGCGCCTCACCCTGCAAGATGTGCATCAGGGTGCGCGGCACCTTGATCTTGCGAGAAATGGCCGACACGGCGACGGCATCGGTCGGTGAGAGCACGCTGCCAAGGGCGAACGCCGCCCACAGGGGGATGTCGGGCCGCAGCCAGTGCAGGAAATAGCCTACCACCACCACGTTGACCAGCACCAGGATGAAAGCGTGCAGCAAGATCTGGCTGCGCAGCAGGAACGCTTCCCGTTTCGGCAGCCGCCAGCCGTCCGCAAAAAGCAGTGGCGGCACGAACAGGAACAGGAAGACTTCCGGTTGCAGATCCGCCTTGAAGCCATCGATGCCGGACAAGCCGAGACCAATGCCGACCGCTACCTGCAGGAGCGGCAGCGGTACCATCGGAAGGTAGCGGCTGCCCAAGCCGGTTGCCGCAGTCAGACTGATCAGGCTCAATGCCAGTAGGACGAGATTCATACGCTGGCCTGGTTGCGTGGCTGCATTGCCTGCATCATGCCGGCATCAGGGGGAAAAATACGCAACCGAGGCGAATGTCATTACTCCGATCAGCGCCACCACCGCCACCAGCAGGATCACCAGGCGGCCGAAATGGGGAACGCCGTCGCCACCGGCCTCCGGTTCATCGGGATGCTTCATCGGATTTTCGTTCGGGGTCAAGGCGTCTCCTCAAGGCAGCAGGATGGTCGAGCCGGTGGTCTTGCGGTCTTCCAGATCGCGATGCGCCTGCGCTGCGTCCTTCAGGGCGTAGCGCTGGTTGATCTCGATCTTGACCTTGCCGCTGTCGACCATGCCGAACAATTCGGCCGACATTGCCTCCAGATCATCGCGTTTTGCAGAGTAGGTAAACAAGGTCGGACGGGTGACGAACAACGACCCTCGCGAGGCCAGTTCGTTCAATCCGAACGGCGGCACCGGACCGGAAGCGCTACCGTAGCTGACCAGCAGGCCCAGCGGCGAGAGGCAATCGAGCGAGCCGGTGAAGGTGTCCTTGCCGATCGAATCGTAGACCACCGGCACGCCTTTGCCGCCAGTGATTTCCTTGACCCGCTCGACGAAGTTTTCCTTGTTGTAGTTGATGGTGTGGACACAACCGTGGCTCTTGGCCAACGCAGCCTTCTCATCCGAGCCGACCGTACCGATCATGGTCACGCCAAGCGCGCGCGCCCATTGGCAGGCGATCAGGCCGACGCCACCGGCGGCTGCATGGAACAGAATCGTCTCGCCGCCCTTGAGCGCAAAGGTGCGGCGAAACAGATACTGCACGGTCAAGCCCTGCAGCATCATCGCCGCGCCAGTCTCGAAGCTGATCGATTCCGGCAGTCGCACCAGTACTGCAGCCGGCATCACGCGCACTTCGGCGTAGGCGCCGGTCGGACGGCTGGCGTAGGCGACCCGGTCACCCACCTTGACATGGGTAACACCGCTGCCGACCGCCTCGATCACGCCGGCGCCTTCCATGCCGATCCCGGCCGGATAGTCCTGCGGGTAGGCGCCGGTGCGGAAATAGACATCGATGTAATTCAGGCCGATCGCCATCTGGCGGATTCGGACTTCGCCCGGACCCGGCTCGCCGACCTCGACATCGACATATTCCATGACTTCCGGTCCGCCACTGCGTGTCATCCTGATTGCCTTGACCATGTTTTCTCCGTTTTATCTGGTGTTGAAAAAGATATGCGAAGCCGCGTCATCTGGCACGAGTCGACGCTCCTGCAGACATTGTGCAAGTGGCATTCTTTTCGCCATGGTAGCGCGGGATCGATATCGGAGTGCGATCCGCTTGCGAATCCACATCGACGAATGTCAGACAAGCGCTGCCGTGCATCGGATTCAACCAGTCGCGAACCCGGGTCGCACCAACCGGACGCTGTGTCAAGCCCGCTTTTTCGAGAGCAGATAAATCCCCGACAGGACCAGCCCGGTGCCGAGCAACTGGATAGCCGTGATCGGCTCGCCCAGGATCAGCGCTCCGAGGAACAGGGTTGATACCGGCCCGATCATGCCGGCCTGGGAAGCGGTGCCGGCGCCGATGCGGGCCACGGCATTCATCGTCAGGAACACCGGCAACACGGTGCAGAACACCGCATTGATCATCGAGAGGCCATACACGGCAGGTGGTTGTACCAGCATCGACACCGGCCGCAGCAGAAGGAATTGCAAGATGCAGGCGGCGCTGGAGACGCACATCGCGTAGGCCACCAGGCGCAGCGTGCCCACCCGGCGCACCATTTCGCCGGAATACAAAAGGTAGAGCGCATAGGTAACGGCGCTGCACAGCACGAAGCCTGCACCGAGCATTACCTGTCGGCCACCCTGGCTGGCGTCATGCAGGAACACCATCACGGTGCCGAGGTACGAAATGCCGAGCGCGATCCACTCGAGACGGCCAATGCGTTTTTTCAGGAACACGATCGAAATCAGCAGCACGAACGAGGGCGTGAGAAACAGGATCAGGCGTTCCAGGCCGGCGGAGATGTATTGCAGACCGAGGAAATCGAGGAAGCTGGAGACGTAGTAACCGATCAGCCCCAGCAGCACGATCTTGATGCGCTCGGTCCTGCTCAATGGTGCTGCCACGCGTGACTGCCAGAGCGCAATCGCCGCGAAAAACGGAAGCGAGAACAGCATCCGGAAGGCGATCAGCGTGACGGCATCGACCGCATGCCGGTAGATCAGCTTGGCAACGATGGCCTTGGTCGAGAACAGGATCGCGCCGACGATGGCAATTGCCAGACCAGTCAGGAATGCCTTGCGGGCGCCGGCCGTGTCGGCTGATGCAATGCCAGTCATCCGGGCACCTCTTACGGATCCATCAGGTGGCCGAGCTTGCTGGCCTTGGTCTGCAGGTAGCGGCGATTGAAAGGATTGGTTTCGATGTGCAGCGCGATGCGCTCATGGACCGTGATGCCAAGTTGTTTCAACGCGTCAATCTTGCGCGGATTGTTGGTCATCAGGCGCAGGCTGGACACGCCCAGATGCTGCAGGATCGGCAGGCAGAGCCTGTAATTGCGCTGGTCCGGCGCGAAGCCGAGCGCCTGGTTCGCTTCGACCGTGTCCGCGCCCTGGTCCTGCAGATGATATGCCTGCAGTTTGCCGATGAGACCGATGCCCCGGCCTTCCTGGCGCAGATACAGCAACACGCCGCGACCTTCGTCGGCAATTCGGCGCAAGGCCGTCTCGAGTTGCGCGCCGCAGTCGCAACGCTGGCTGAAGAGCGCGTCGCCGGTCAGGCACTCCGAATGCACCCGGGCCAGTACCGGCATGCCGTCGCCGAACTCACCCAAGGTCAGCGCCAGGTGCTCCTTGCCGCTGGCAGCCTCGACGAAAGCATGCAGGCGGAAGGTCGCCCATGGCATGGGCAGGTCGCAGGATGTGACGTAGCTGAGGGCAGGGTCGGGCTGAAGTACGGGCTGCACTCCAGGCTGAACTTCTGGCTGAACTTCTGGCTGTGGTGCGGGCCCATTGCCGGCATCGGCCGCGGTCGTGAGGGACATGTCGTTTCCTGAATACGGTGCTGCTCGGCGGCATGCCAGGTATTCCTGGATCACCGGCGGCATAAAGGCGTAAGGATATCAGGCCGGAGCAAAATTGCTGCAGCGCATTCCAGCAACACCGACGCCTTGCCGGACCTGTCGATGCGCATCGTGCAGCGCTGCTATCATCGCCTGCCGACGATCCGGTCTTCAAACTTGGTCATCGGCCGTCCGGTGGCGTCGCCGCGCTCGCCATCGAATTCCAGGTCGATCTTGCTGTCTGTCTTGTTGTCCATTCCGCTGTTTGATTGGCTGCCAACCGTCAGAAATGCCCCCAACATGCCTGCCCTGCTCTCCCTGCTTCACACTTACGGTCTCTGGATCGTCTTTGCCAATGTCTTGCTGGAGCAAGCGGGCATTCCCGTGCCGGCCTATCCGGTGCTGATCGTCGCCGGTGCGCTGGCCGCCAACGGGGAACTGAGCCTGCCGGCTTGCCTTGCCGTGGCGCTCCTGGCATGCCTCACGACCGACCTGGCTTGGTACACCGCCGGCCGGCGTTACGGAAAACGCATTCTGGCGTTGCTTTGCAAGGTGTCGTTGTCGCCTGATTATTGCGTCAGCCGCACCGAAGACATCTTCAGCCGCTGGGGCGTGAAATCCTTGCTGCTGGC
>JAYTLK010000141.1:0-1747 GCA_043729515.1 Herminiimonas sp. | reverse complement strand
GTTGAAGCGGATGTCTCGCTCAGCTGTTCGATCTTTCGGACCGGTTCGGCCCGTTGCTGTTCCTCAGTCGGAGCAGAAACCTTTGCCGTGGGATTGGCTGGCGTTGTCTCTCGCGTCGGCTTCCGTTTCTTCATCGTGATCGACCCCTGAAAAGTCGCCTTCCCTGAAAGAATTAAAAACAGCTGGCCAGACGGTTTCAGGTTCCGTCGTTCGGTCGGGGAGCAACCCCCGATCCTAGGCCAGCTGTGTCTCAGTTCACCATCGTGTGAAGTCGGTCCGCAGCTTCAGTGGACGCCCGCGTTTCGGCGGGTTGTCCAAGGCGTGTTTGATCTCAGACAACCGCAGAATACTCTGGCCCCGCCACTCGGTCGATGGGATGCGTCCCGACGCAATCCAGCTTCTCAGCGTGGCCATGCCGACGCCAGTGATCTCGACAGCTTCCTTCGTTGTGACGCTATCGAGCATCTTCCGCACCTCGGGCGTGACAGTGGCCCAGATCACGATCCGAATGGAGGGAGGTAACGAACGGTGCAGCCGGGTCAGGTTCAGCGCCTCTTCGATGTGGGAGAGTTCATCCCTCGCGATGGCACCTCACCCCGCCGTGACGGCTTCGTTTTCGTAGTCAATGTCTTCTCGACCAGAGGGACTTCCTCACCCAGTCCCGGCCCCGTCGTCTCCGATGTCGGCTTCGTTGTCGTCACGGTGTCCGCCCCAGTCCCGAACAGCCACTTGCGAACGTGGTCCGTCACGGCCCGCAGTCTGGCGTCCTCGATTCCTTCACGGTACACGCCAGCCATTGAACCATCGACGTGGCCCATGATGGCCGACACGGCCACGGCGTCTTTAGTGGCGTCGGCCACGGTCTGGAAACTGTGATGGAGCCAGTAATACCCCATGCCCGTCTTGTTGACCCCCGCCGCCTTGGCCAGCCGCTTGAATCCAGAGACAATCAGATCACCGCGCGACCCATCCTCTCTGACCGCCAGCATTGGCCCCCCGTGGTCGGAGAGAAACGCCAGCGTCTCCATGCCCGCTTTGGGGGCGCGTCGATCCTTCAGGTACATGGCGATGGCGGATTGTGTCTCCGGCCAGAGCGGAATCTTGCGTCCGATCCCGGTCTTACCCCGTGGGCAATCGAGCCACTCACCTCTGATTTGGTCCAGTGTCAGGCGAGACACGTCTGCGTTACCCAATGCTCCGTTGATGGCCAGCAACACCAGCGCCCTCCACTTCGGATCAGCCACAGCCAGTAGTGCCCTGATCTCGGTCAACGAAAGCAACTTCTTGCCCCGGCTGGCCCGCTCGATGCGCTTGGCTCGATTGGTTGCGACCGAGAAGTCTGGACCGAATCGCGGCATGCGTACCAGGTGTTCCGACTCGAAAGCCCACTTGAAGATCATCCGACAGACGATGACCATCTTCGAGATTCGCGACTGGGAATACTTCGCAGCCACCGCCAGTCGGAACGCTGCGAAGTCCATCGGCCTCAGTTGCTCCGGGTCGGTGTTCCTGCCGAAGTGTTCGACAATCACGGCCCCACACCTCTTGTAGTCAGAGAATGTGACGGGTTGCAGCTCCCCCGCCCCCCGCAGATCATCGCACCGCTTCAGCCACAGGTTCACCGTGTCGCCGACGGTCAGGGTTGTCGCCGACAACCGCCGGGGAATCCTCCCGGCTTGCAAATCGTCCCTCTCGCTCAGATACTTCGCCAGTGCCGCGTCAGGATCAGCCCAGACGCCGAAGAAAT
>JAYTLK010000140.1:0-7350 GCA_043729515.1 Herminiimonas sp. | reverse complement strand
CCTGAAGGCAATCGTGGCCAATCTGATCGACCTGTTGACGGAAGCAGACGACACTGGTCGCAGTAGCCTCGAGACGAATCGATTGCCGCTCTCCGCATGGGATGCGCATCGCATTGCCGCGCTGGAGGAGGATCTGCGCCTGAGCGCATCGCGCCGCGCCGGCAGCCACGGCGCCTGGCAATTGCAGGGCACTGCCGGCCTGCGCGATCTGGCGCGGCGCCTGGCTGCCGCCGGCACACCGGCGCCAATGTCTGCGCCAGCCGGGCTGGCGATCACGCTGCGGCCCTATCAATTGCAGGGTCTGGCGTGGCTGCAGTATCTGCGCACCCACCACCTGGGTGGCATCCTGGCCGATGACATGGGACTGGGCAAGACCGCACAGGCGCTGGCGCATATTCAACTGGAAAAAGAAGCGGGACGACTCGACCTGCCGACCCTGGTCGTCATGCCCAGTTCACTGCTGTTCAACTGGCAGGCAGAAGCCGCCCGCATGACACCTGATCTGCGCGTGCTGTGCCTGCAAGGGCCGGACCGCGCAATGGATTTCGATCGCCTCGGCGACCATGATCTGATCCTGACTTCCTATCCGCTGCTGCTGCGCGATGGTGCCATCCTGGCGCGCCAGCGCTTCCACCTGCTGATCCTCGATGAAGCCCAGACCGTCAAGAATGCCACCGCCCGCAGCGCGACCGCGGTGCGCCGGCTCGATGCCCGCCATCGCCTGTGCCTGACCGGCACCCCGCTGGAAAACCATCTCGGCGAACTCTGGGCGCAGTTCGATTTTCTGATGCCGGGTTTTCTGGGAGATGCACGCAGCTTTCGCCGCCGCTGGCGCCGGCCGATCGAAGTCAACGGTGAGACCCAGCGGGCGACATTGCTGGCGCTGCGCGTGCGCCCCTTCATCCTGCGGCGCAAGAAAGACCAGGTCGCGACAGAATTGCCGCCGCTGGTACGAATCGACCAACGGCTGCCTTTGGCCGGGGCCCAGCGCGCATTGTATGAAAGCGTGCGCGTGGCCTGCGACGACAAGATCCGCAGTGTCTTGCTCAGAAAAGGGTTGACCGGCGGGCGCATCGACATCCTCGACGCCCTGCTGAAGCTGCGCCAGGTCTGTTGCGATCCGTCGCTGCTGAAGAATGTCGCGCTGGCGCCGGAGACCGGGCGCGCCAAGCTCGATCACCTGCGCACGCTGCTGCCGGCGCTGGTAGAGCAGGGCCGACGCCTGCTGGTGTTTTCGCAGTTCACCTCGATGCTGGACCTGATCGCGCAGGAGCTGACGGTGCTCGGCATGCCCTGGCTGATGCTGACCGGCGCCACGCCGGTGTCGCACCGTGCCGGCGTCGTGGCGCGCTTCCAGAACCGCGACGCGCCGATCATGCTGATCAGCTTGAAGGCCGGCGGCGTCGGCCTGAACCTGACTGCCGCCGACACCGTCATCCACGTCGACCCCTGGTGGAATCCGGCGGTTGAGGAACAGGCAACCGCCCGCGCCCATCGCATCGGCCAGGATGCCACCGTCTTCGTCTATCGGCTGCTGATCGAAGGCAGCATCGAGGAACGCATTCTGGCGCTGCAGGCGCGCAAGGCAGCACTGGCGGAAGGTGTGTTGGGAAGCGACGGCAATCCGGATGGCAGTGACGGTGACGGCGACGGCCCCCGGTTCGCCAAATTCAGTGTCCATGACTTGCAGGGGTTGCTGGCACCGCTTGCGTGAATAACCTGTGTCACGCCGGCTGTGGTGCAAGCCCGCGTCAGGCCCGACGCTGATCCTCGCGCAGGATAGCGACCGTGCTGCATCCGGCGGTCTCGGGTTTTCGCCGGCCATTAACCGGATCCTCGGCTTTTTTGCACATTCGGCTTCACCAGGCTTTGACACCCACTAACCAGTCCGCAAGGTTCCTGATACTCTTGGCGCTCTTTCGTCAACTTCGCGGCTGGTTGCATCTTAAAAAAACAAGGCAACCGCAGGCGCAGCTTCTTGTGCAATGCAACAAATGAAGCGACCGGCTTTTCGCAAATCGGCTGAAATTCGGTTGCGGCTCAACTGCGATTTCGCTGCAATTGCGCCGTGACTTGCACACGACTGCCCGAGCCACAACATCAAGGATGAGTTGCACATGAAATGCGCATTGGTCGGATCCCGTTACTTCGGCGCGTCGGTCTTCGAAGCTCTCAGAAAAGAACCTGGAATCGAATTCACGAGCGTGGTCGCCCCGACTGCCGACGACCGTCTGGCCGTGGCCGCCCGCGCCGCCGGCATCACGCCGCACATCCTCGAGAATCCGCGCATGGTGCCCGGTGAAGCAATCGCCGAAGGCACCGACCTGATCGTTGCCGCCCATACCCATGCCCGCGTCTCGGATGAAGCGCTGGCCCGCGCGCGCCTGGGCGGCATCGGCTATCACCCGTCGCTGTTGCCGCGTCATCGCGGCATCGCCGCCGTCGAATGGACGATCCTCGAAGGTGACCCGATCGCCGGCGGTTCGGTCTATCACCTGGCCGATGGCTGGGACGCCGGCGCCATCGCAGCGCAGGACTGGTGCTTCGTGGCCAAGGGTGAAACCGCGCGCGACCTCTGGGAGCGCGCCCTGGCGCCGATGGGCCTGGCGCTGCTGTCGAAGGTGATTCATCAGGCAAGTGCCGACGGGGTGGTGCCGTCCTTCCCGCAGGATCCGCGCTTTGCGACCAAGTCGCCGATGATCCGCAAATCGGTGGTGCTGACCGAGGAAGCCTCGCCGGCCGTGACCTCGCTGGTGGTGTCGATCGTTGGCCCCGACCGGCACGGCATCGTGGCGCTCCTGGCCGAACGGGCCCAGCGCTATCAGGCCAACTGGGCCGCCAGCCGCATGACCCGGCTGGCCAGCGAATTCGCCGGCACCGTCCACTTCGAAGTCCCGCGCGAGCATGCCGATGCGCTGGCGGCTTCCCTGCGCCAGCTGGAGTCAACCGGCCTGCAGGTGGTGATCGCCCGCAGCGACGGCGCCTCGATTCCGGCCACGGTGCGCAGCGTGGAGCTGGAGCTGGTCGGCGAAGACCGGGTCGGCATCGTCAGTCAACTGACCCGCATCCTGACCGAGCGCGGCATCAGCATCGAGAGCATTCATACCGAGATCGTGCGCAGCGGAATGTCCGGGTCCCAGACCTTCAAGATCGGCGCCCATCTGCTGATTCCGGCCAAGCTGTCAGTCGACGACCTGCGCACTGAACTGGGCACGCTGGCCAGCGCGATGATGGTCGACATCGCCTTGGGTGAACGGCCTGCGCCCGATGGCGGCCAGCGATGAATCTACCGCGGCAGAGGGTGGACGACCGCGCGCCTGCCGGTGTGCGTCTGCGCGCGCGACGATGTTCCTGACCATCTCGCGCAATCCGATTTCATCGCTTCACCGATTACTGCAATTTCAACGGAGGCACCATGCCTGGCTTGTTACCTGACGTCGATCCCGACGGCCTGCTCGAATATTCCGTGGTCTACACCGACCGCGCGATCAACCACATGTCGCACGCCTTTCAGGGCGTCATGCGCGACATTTCCTGCATGTTGAAGGATGTCTATCACGCGCAGTCAGCCATCATCGTGCCGGGCAGCGGCACCTTCGGCATGGAAGCCGTGGCGCGCCAGTTCGCCACCGGGCGCGACGTGATGGTGCTGCGCAACGGCTGGTTCAGTTATCGCTGGACCCAGATTTTCGAGATGGGCGGGATTCCAACGTCGTCCACCGTGCTCAAGGCGCGCATGACGGACACTGCGCGTCACTCGCCATTTGCCCCGATGCCGATCGCCGAAGTCGTGGCAGCGATCCATGACAAGAAACCTGCGGTGTTCTTTGCGCCGCATGTGGAAACCTCTGCCGGCATCATCCTGCCGCCCGGCTACATGCGCCAGGTGGCGGACGCCGTGCATGCGGTCGGCGGCCTGTTCGTGCTGGACTGCATCGCCTCCGGCACGATCTGGGTCGACATGCAGGAAGCCGGCGTGGACGTGCTGATCAGCGCGCCGCAAAAAGGCTGGAGCGCCTCGCCCTGCTGCGCCCTGGTGATGCTGAGCCAGCTGGCCCGCGAGCGCATCGACGGTACCAGCAGCACCAGCTTTTCCTGCGACCTGCGCAAGTGGTTGCAGATCATGGAAGCGTATGAGCAGGGCGGCTTTGCTTATCACGCGACGCTGCCGACGGATGCCTTGCGCATCCTGCGCGACGTCATGGCCGAGACTGCCGAATATGGTTTCGAGAAGGTCAAGGCCGAGCAGCAGGCACTGGGCGACCGCATCCGCGCGCTGCTGGTGTCCAAGGGTTACAAGAGCGTGGCGGCCGAAGGTTTTCAGGCGCCGGGCGTGGTGGTGAGCTACACCGACGACCCTGCGATGCAGTCCACCAAAAAATTTACCGAAGTGGGCGTGCAGGTTGGGGCTGGCGTGCCGTTGCAGTGTGATGAACCGGCGGACTTCAAGTCGTTCCGGGTGGGTTTGTTCGGGCTGGACAAGCTGCATGATGTCGAGCATGCGGTGTCGCGGTTCGCGGCGGCGCTGGATCGGTTGCATTGATCGCATGATGCGGCCGGATTCTGCCTGACATGGATCGGGCGTCGTGAATGCCGGGGCGGCACCCGCTGCCCTTGCACCTGACACATCTTTCCTTGATCGTGTTCAGCAGGGCCGGGTCTTGATTATTTAAAATCATGCCTGCGCAAGCGGCCCGCCTCCTTCCGTCGACGCCGGACGGCATTGCGCAATTTCCCGCTGCCGCCGTGGTCGCCCCCCACCATCCACGCAAATTATTTACCCTGTATTTTTAAATTCAACGAGGATTTCATGACCATCTTTGCCGTACCCGTATTCGACGCCACCGTCGTCGTCAACGACCAGGAACTGTTCAAGGGCCGCGGCTCGGCCGAGGCATGGGCCAAGAAGCTGGCGGCGGAAGTCGGAGGCGAGGTGACCGTCAAGAAAATCGGCGGCGGCTGGGCATTGTGCGGCAAGGTCGATGGAGTCGACTGTACCTGGGGTCTTTATGGACAGCGCCTGAAGCGTGTCGAGCAGAGCGCTGCGAGCTAGGCAGGGCGCTGCAAGATAGCCTGGCATCATCAATCCCGCCGCGTTGCGGACCTGCTGTGCAATCGGCAGACTCACCCGTGCTTCCTGCGCGTCGCCGAACATGCATGCGGTTTGAGCCAAGCATCTCGCCATGCATTGCACGAGACTGTCTGTTGCGCCCCAACCGCGCTTGTTGATCCAGCCTAGAAAAATCCAGGCGAATCCGATTCGGTCATTGACGGCCCAGCGCCCCTTCGTCAGTGCCACGTCATGGGTCGATCGATCTGACGCACGCCGCCAGCAAACCGCACACACGACAGGGTCAATCATGCCGACTACAACGACAATCAATACAAACTCGTCGGCTTCAGCGTTGCGCAATGCGGGCATTGCAAACACGCATCACGAGACACCTGCGAGTGAGGTTGTTCCTCTTTCTCCGCAAAAAAAACATAACAAATTCGAAGGGCTGAAACGTCCGAACCAGGGTGAAGGTCCCAAGGCATCGGCCAACCCATTGAACCAAAGCGCTTCCTTTACAGTCTCCGCTCCCGCACCCACGACACCCACGACACCCACGACACCCACGACAGCAACCCCAGCAACCGCCAGAGCGCGCAGCAAGGAAGTTGCAAAGACGCCCGCTGCGAAACAGGAAGCTCGCGAAGAAATGGCCAACGAGGCAATGGCACTCTGGGACGACCAGATGCAACTGATCAAGGACGCTGGCGACCTGTTCGACGATGCAGATTTAAAAGCGACCAAGCATCCTAAGGATTTCGACCTCAACGATCCGCATCAATGGATTGCCTTGATTGAGATGAACCACCACGTCCATAAAGCGATGGCCCTGATCGCAGCTGCGGCGCCCGAGACAATCAAGAATCCTGCAAAGCTGGCCGAGCTACAAGTGAAGGAAAAAGATCTGCTCGCAGCCGACGAGGCATACCAGGTAAAAATGGAGGCAACCAAGGAATCCGATCCGCATTATTATCATGCAGTCCAAACGGAAGTCGAAACAGCAATGTTTCTGAGTGCGTTTTCGAAGAGCGATCCTGACGGTGCGAAACGCGTGCTCGACAAATTGGGCACAAAACATGATTTTCATACCGCTGGTCTTCTGAACGGCGAGAACGACCACCTCGCGGCGTTGCCGCAATCGCTGGTGTCACGCATGAGCGAGGCGATGTCTGAGCTGCTCCAAGACCACCAAGGCGGGAAAGACACAGATGGCAAGACCACAGATGATGGCCAAGCCATGCAGAAAGCGAAATCGGAACAGATAAATCAGCTTCTTCTTACATGGAAGAAACTGGAAAAAACAGCGCAAAATGATGCCGATCTCCGATCCGATGATCTGGAAAATCGCTATGCCAGTTTATGGGATGAATTGCGAAAACAGACGGGCGGAATCGAGACTGCCTCCATGAACGGCGCGCAGCAGGAAATGAAACCAGCTTTCGCCGCTGCCTGAGTTTGGCGGTCTGCCTTCAAAACATCGTTGTATCCCTAAGATGGATGGTTCGCCCGCATACCGAGAGTTATTTCAACCTCGTGTATTTCATAAGCGTCCAGCCACGGCATCTTTCTCCTGATCTGCTGAGGCGTCATGCTCTCGTGTTTCCCATCACAGGGGCACCAGCATGGCGAAACACGAGCAATCCATCGTTGCAATTCCATCAAATCTTGTCGGGAAGCCGACAAGACTGCCGCACAAGGTTGGTTAAACGCCATTGCAGGCTGCTTGTCGTGTGGTGCGCACGGTGCTGCAATGGCAGTCATTCTTAATCTGCATCAATCAGATAAAAAATGCTTTCTTTAAAATTTAGCCAATGCAACTTTGACGATGCCAGCCATTGATGGAAAGCGAATGAAGCCGCAAATCATCTGACCCCGATCACCCTCCCGCAATCCGGCTTCTGCATCAAGCCGGCTCACGCGTGACGGATTGCCGAGAAGACAGCAGCGGCAGCGCCTGCTTGTTCATGCAAATACGCCAGGCCATGCCACCAAAAAACACCATGGGTCAAAGCATCGATCTGGTAAGTGCTTAGCATTCGATTACAGCAGCACCGGCTCCGAGTTCCAGGAATATGTTCTCAATACTGGACGGGAGAATTAGCGAGGGGGAAAATCCATTTGCATGCATTGCGCGTGTCACTCGCCTAACGTAGTTTTATCGAAAAGGAAGTGACATGGCTCGGATCAAAAATTCGCCATCATCCAGAACGCCGGCATCTTCGGCAGTCGCGCAAAGGCCAGTAAATATACCTGGTCGAGAAGGTGCATCCGTAGATCCAGACCTCGGCTTGCATTCT